>NZ_JBGSQZ010000199.1:0-21459 GCF_041737865.1 Chamaesiphon sp. | reverse complement strand
CCGATCGCACCAACGGACAACTATTGAACTCTAGCTTTCGCCCCTGCTTGGTGACAGTGGCTAATTGTTGGGGATTAGATTGAGGGTTAATCTGGTCTGGGTCGTCAATATCGATCGATCCTGTCAAATACATCTGCGCGTCGGGATATCTGTCGATCGTCTTGCTGAGTCTGGGTAAGATTTCCTCATCAACCCAAGTCAGAGACTCAATACTAGTCGTAATCTTCCGCCCGACCTGACTGTGATTCGTTCGCTTACGATCTGGTATCCCATAGCTGGGCGGTTACTGACTTGGTAGATTTCCTGCTAGTTCAGACAAGCGAAAATAATTAAAACGAGGAAATAGGGATTGTAGCGAGGGAGCATCCAACTTTTTAAAATCCTGACAGATAAAAATAATATCGATCGCTGAACTACCTGATGAGTAGTTCCTGATACATTATTCTACGTAAGATTAATAAAAATTGCGTCTATTTCACTTTGGGTACTCAAGCGAATCTGGTCTAGTTTTGGCAAGGCAATACTACCAGCGCGGTAAGTTTGAGCTAGTTCGACAATCGCTTTGGCAAATAATCGATCTAAATGTTCGCCTAACTCTGAATTTGAGAACTGACGGGGCAAACCTTTTTTTGAGCTTTATGACTCAGGTGTCTTTGCTGAGTTTGAAGGTTCCGCTGGCGGTTAAGGAATCGATAATTATCACCTAATAATTGTTTTGTGCTGCGGTATGCGAGTATTTGTTGAGTCGTGAGATCGATCGCGATCGCGGTAATGGGTGATTGTAGTCCCATGCTCACTGCCACAATAATATTCGATTGCCCTCGATCTAAAGGTTTACTAGGACGATCGAAGGGCTTTTCCAGCTTATCGATCGTAGATTGCAACCGTTTGATATAGTTGTCTTGCTTATCATTGCGATCGGGTTTTCCTCGCATTGTGACTAGCTTTTGATTTGATTCTCAATCTTGCGGCGGTATGTGAGAAATTTCTTGGGGTTTTCATCAGTTTCAGCGGGGATTTGACAGCGATTTCTCAGGAGATAGGCGATCGCACTCCGACTCAGTGCATCTTCTGTCTTATCGTATGCTTCATATAAACTTTTACGTCGATCGCTTCGATTTAGCATATTTGATAATCGATCGTAGGCAAAGTATTCGGGTAAGATTGAGGGCAACCCGATTACTCAAAGGTGAGAATTAATTACCTTGACATTACTCTCCACCATCGCTGCATCACCCCTATCCCTGCAAGATATCGCTACTCGGGACTTGCTTCAGGAGCTAATCGCCGACAGGCGTTCGCCCAATACGCGGCGGACGTATACCAAGGCATTGGTAGACTTTTTTATGCAGGTAGCTAATGCTGCGCCGACACCGCAGTTAGTCGGGGAATTTTTGGCACTCGATCGATATCAGGCGATGACGCTGGTATTGAAGTATCGGCGGATATTAAGCGATCGAGGTTTAGCTCCATCGACGATTAATACCCGACTGGCGGCGATTAAGAGCTTGGTGGGGTATGCGCGGAAGGTGGGAGAGTGTCGCTACGATCTGGCGGATGTGGAAGGGGTAAGGGTGGAGACTTATCGGGATACATCGGGGGTGAATCCGACGGAGTATCAGGGGATGATCGGGGTATTCGATCGCCAGACTCTCAAAGGGGGGCGGGATTATGCGATCCTCCGGTTATTGTGGGATAACGCACTCCGACGGGCGGAATTGTGTCAGGCGAATGTCAAGGATTTCGATCCGATTGGGGGTAAGTTGTGGATTATTGGCAAGGGGAAAGTCCAACGTGAAGCGATCGAGTTGAGCCGTCAGTCGGTACAAGCGATTCAAGCGTGGTTGGCATTGCGGGGGAAATGCAAAACTAGTGAACCGTTATTTTGTACGCTCGATCGCGCGACGAAGGGACATCGCTTGAGCGGGAATGCGATCTATACTCTCGTCAGAGAGACGGGAACCCGTGCGGGGATCTACAAAGTGATGAGTCCCCACCGCATCCGTCACAGTGCGATTACAGCGGCATTGGATGCGACGAATGGGGATACGCGGAGGGTACAGAAGTTGAGCCGTCATGCGGATCTAAATACCTTGACTCTGTACGACGACAATCGGCGACACCATCAAGGCGAAGTTACCAAGATTTTGGCGGAGTTGGTGTAATTAGTCGATCGTTGATATTGAACGAAAGCTAGTTTTGGCACCGTCTCGATCGATTGATGCACCGCGAGAATATCGATCGTCATACCAGATATAGCAATCCTAAATGAAAAGCTAGGTTGATGTAGGGTGTGTTAGGCACAAGCATGAGCACCAATGTTTAATCCCACATTCCGCACTTCAATTTTTACGACAAATACCGATCGCGAAGACTCGATGATTCAGCGATGTTGCTAGTTGTAAATAGTTGTATCTTGGCGATCTAGCCAACGTAAAATCAGGCTTTTTTCATGCTACTTTTGCGAAGTGCGGAATGTGGGTTTAATACTAGGGATCTGATTTAGGATTGCTATAGTGACGATCGGCATTGCTGAATTTAGGGATGATTCACTCGATCGGTGTTAGGTTAATTAAGGGACTCTCAAGCGAGTGCTTGCCTAATTTAATTTATTCGATCTCTTCTTGATTCAAAAATAAACAATCTAGTATTTTTTCAGAGGTTAAATCTGATGACATCCCCCACACCGCTTCATGGTACAGAATTAATTGATTGTGCCAAAGCAAATGCAAATCAAGGCATGGAAGTAGCCGCCAATCAATGTGGCTACAATGGCGATATCGTTAATTTCGAGCGAGAATTACAAGCAGCAGCTCACCAGATGGGCATCAAACTTCATGGTTTCCAAGATTTGATGAAAACTCCCGAAACTCTACAACCGTCAGGAATTGAAATCGCGCCTGATACTGATACAGAGCTTTGATAGTTAACAGCAGGGGCAACAGGTATAATTGCGCCCCTGCTGTCAGCCCGATTAGCTATTGACTAATGCGATTCCGCGCCGATATAGTGATTGAGCGTAGTCAGTCCAAGTCCCCTGTCCCCAGTACCGAAAACAACTAGTTTGCACCAACAAATTGTAAAGTAGAGCTGCCTGATAATCCGATCGATTGGTGGCAGTGGGATCGGCGGCGACAAGTGCATCAAACTTTTGATGAAATAGCGCGCTGAGTTGATACATTGGAGCCAGGACATTATCATATCCTTGTACCCAACTCAGATTATTAGTCCAGGATGCACCATCCATATGGAATTGACGATCGGTTTTTTTCAGTGCCTCGATCGCGTTTTCTACTGATGCTGTATCGGATTGTGCTGGATTTACTAGTTGCCAGATTTTATGTTGTTGAACTCCCTGACAGACTGGATAATCTGCTTCAGTGATGCCGACAGTTGCCAATAGTTCTAGATATTCCGTCCCATTGCAGCCAACTACGCCATTACTTTGACCCTTGATTTCTTGCCAAGGGCGGGGGAAATCGCGCGGAAATTCATTCATCATCACGCCACCATTTTCGCCGTCGGCAATTTGGGTAACTAAGCAAGGAATCGATTTTCCGCCTAGTTGCTGTTTACTGCGACTTTTAGCTTCATAATAAGGCTGCATCTGAGCGACTAGTTTTGTGTCCGAGCCTTGGGTTTTAATTAAGGCGGTGATGCTAATCGTTTCGCCTTGAGAGTTACGAGCGACTAAGCGATTTGGGAGGTATTTATTGTCTTGAGTTAAGGTGGCACCATCGAGCTGCTCGACGGAGTGTTCTTGCACCATCAACCAGCGATAACCGCATTCTTTGAGAGCTTTGATATATTCATATAGGACATCGGGATGATTGGGGAGGTGCATCTCTGGCGGTGAGAAACCTTTGACTCGTTGGAGTGCTTCGATCCCAAAGATCGCGGCAAAATGATGTTGCCATGCTTGGATCTGGAGCTTGATATCGGGAGTCGGTGTGGACGGTACCACAGCATGACTCCACATCGTCCCCAACCACTCAACATAAGGCTGGTACTGTCGATCGCATGTAATCTTTTTTAGGTGGTCTAGTACGTCATTTCGCCCCATCTGCTGCAATCCCCACAGCAGGTTTCCTGAGTAGTCCAACATGATGCGGGGGTTGCAACCAGCAGCGACTAAATCAGGGATAAACTCACCCATCCGCGCATAGCACCAGGCAAACACGCCCGCATTATGATTGTCGCCTTCACCCTGATGCTCGAACATGTATTGCAGATGTCCGATGAGTTCACCGTGTGCGCCCGCCGGAATCGTCGGTTGGTGCATGTGGAGCGCACACGCAAACCCCGCCGTCATGTCTGCTAAGTGGAGATTGCTAGTCGGGAGAAATACCAATTCGGGATGATTGACAGCAGCGTGAATTTCCGCTTCCCGTCCGCAGATGCTGGGCATTTCACCGATTTGGTCTAACTCGAAGGTGGAAGATGGGATAGAAATCATGAGTGGCTCTCAATCTGACGCTCTTAGAATACCAAACTACATTCGTGCAGATCGCCGCCGCAGTCTGAAACGTAACTTTTGTGGGTAACTGAGGAATGGCATCGATTACCGACTGTACCTCAGCGATCGGCAAGCGTGGCGAAACTGATGCTGCTTTAGACCTATAATATCAATAAGTTAGCCTACGCAGTAACACCTTTCCCATTTTCGTCAATGTATCCCGATTCGATCGATTACTGCGCTACCTGTGACTACCAATTTATTTCTCAATTCAGCAACATATCAATTAATAACAGGACAGGCAATTGACATCGCTACCCTGTTAAAATTTCTCCAAACTACTTATCAGGAACGATCTCCCCACCCACAAGACTATCGGCATCTACAGTCCACAGTCGATCGATATTTTAGTGCCCAGACACCTTTGTGGTTCGTTACCACATCCAGTCGGAAGATTGCTTGTCTCTGGCTGGGAATCGCCATCGATCAAGTTACGGGAATCCGTCATCCGAATATTTTCCTAGTATATGTCGATCCTGCTTATCGTCGGCAAGGCATCGGCCGCGCTTTGATGGAATATGCCCAAGTTTGGGCGAAAGCTCAAGGTTATACTCAGATCGGTTTACAGGTATTTACAAACAATCAACCCGCGATCGATTTATACCAGCAATTGGGCTATCAACCTCGATCGATCTCGATGATGCGCGAGATGTAGGAATTAGGCGTTAGGAATTAGGCGTTAGGCTTTTATCAGATCGCTGCGGAATTGTTACCATATGTAAGGTAGTTGGTATCAATCGTCATCAGTACATAGGTAAAAATATGAAAGGAGTGGTTGTCGAAATTAGAACCCAGATCTCGATCCTCATTACCCTAGTAGGGTTGATGTGGGGACTGGAGATCCTCGATACATTTGTCTTCAATCGTGGACTCGATACACTAGGAATATTACCCCGTCAGTCGATCGGTTTGCGCGGAATTTTATTCTCACCCTTCTTACATGCCAACTTTGCTCACCTAATTGCCAATACCGTGCCTTTTATCGTCCTCGGCTGGCTGATTATGGCTCAAAGTATCACTAACTTTGCGATCGTATCAGTCATTTGTATGGTACTTGGTGGTTTGGGAACGTGGTTATTTGGGGCGAATGGCTTACATATCGGTGCCAGTGGCGTAATTTTTGGTTATCTAGGTTTTCTGCTGGCGCGTTACTATTTCGATCGCCGCCTCAGCTCTGGCATCATTGCTTTATTCGTTGGTGTCACCTATGGTAGCGTCTTATGGGGGGTACTACCTTCTGTCCCAGGTGTTTCTTGGGAAGGACATCTATTTGGTTTCTTGAGTGGCGTTTTGGCAGCTAGAGTCGCACCTGACAGGTAATCTTGAGCGATTTGGGAAAAAATCGGTAATTTAACGATCGAATATCATACAAAAGTACGATCCAATGCGATCGAAATTCAGTGAAAATAATTGCAGGTCAAAAATATCCCCCACAGACCGAATATTGTTGCATCACCACTAAATCTTTTGTATGAATTCTCTAGAACCAGAAGAAGAAGATTATTTATTCTACCCCTCCTTAGATTGGGACGATCTGTATCTAGAGGAAACTTTTGGCGACAGATTACGACTTTTGTATAGTCAGTTCAATAGTAGTACCCGCGCCTTGTTGGATGACGCGCTCTTTCGGGAGACAGAGCAAGGTTCGCTGGTGACTGGCTTAGAAATTTTGTGTCCAAATCAGATTATCCACAAGCGTCTGATTCAAAAACATCAAAAAATTAGTAATGAAATCCGGTGGATTTGGCCGGAAACAGTCTCTCAGTTTACGATTGGGATTTACTCGCCCAACTGGCACGGGCAGACTTTTGAGTTACCCTCTCATCACAGTTAACCTCTGACTTTGGCAGGAGGTCTATTCGAGAAATCCGATCGATGGCAGGGTATTCGGATATCTTCCCGATCGCAAGTCGCCCTGCCGCATAAAATAGGGATAGTGATGAAATATAGGCTATGGATAATAACAACTGGCTACAACAAATTTTAACGTTAGGGATCGGCACAACTTCATTGGTTGCCGAACGAGTCCGCGAAGTCAGCGAACAACTGGTCAAAGAAGGTAAGATCGATCCCGAACAAGCTAAATCATTTGTTGATGACCTGATGGGGCAGATGAAGCTAGATCCGGCGAACTTTGAGCTTCAGATGCAGCGGCTAATTCGGACCACCATGCAAGATCTAGGCGTACCGCGTCAGAGTGAGATGGACGAATTGCGCGGACGCATCGACAGGCTCGAACGTCAGGTACGGGACCAAGAAAATAAATCATGGAAATAGCCAATTTCGAGGGCTAATTATTACCGCTGCCAGCAACGAGGACTCCATCCCACCAACCACCGATGACTATAATCAGATAGTGGTTCAAATCAAATTGAGTATGAAAGAAATTTTAGTCAGTTTAGGATTAATGCTCGGATGCGGTATTCTCATCTTAGTATTTCAATTTGCTGTCGGCACACCCAATGCAACAGCGGGAGCAGCCCTCAATACCGAATCGGTTCCAGTTGTCAGTCAGTCCACACTCACACCCTCAAAGTTAATTGCCATGGAGAACAACGAAAATCAAGTTACAACGGCTTCGGGACTAAAATATGTCGAACTTGCTGAAGGTACGGGTGCAACACCAGCCAAAGGGCAGACTGTATCGGTGCATTATACTGGTACGCTAGAAAGCGGTAAGAAATTTGACAGTTCCCGCGATCGCAACCAACCATTTGAGTTTCAAATTGGCGAAGGTCAAGTCATCAAAGGTTGGGACGAAGGACTCAGTACCATGAAGGTTGGCAGTCGTCGCAAGCTAATTATCCCAGCGGATTTGGGCTATGGCGCACGCGGTGCTGGCGGCGTGATTCCCCCCAATGCAACTCTGATCTTTGACGTAGAACTGCTCAAGATTAAGGGATAGAGCTACGCGTTGATGCGGTTGGATGGATGAATGGCGATTGCTCCAAACATCCTGAGCTAAAGTTGGGAACATCACTCGCTCAATGATTGTCATGGAGAGAGAGGATGTTTTGCGTAAACCCTAGTCACCATGAGTCAATCACTTTCCATATCTTGGTCCCAGCTTGAGGAAAACCTCCCTCGAACCAGAGTGCAAGTAGCTAAATTAGATAAATTACCGAACAATGAGCTGATTTTGCTCGCTCAGTCTGGGTTACGGACAGAGCGAGCAGCTTTAGCCGAACTAATGCGTCGGCATCAGTCTCATGTGGATCGGATTTTGTATCACTTGGCTCCAGACTGGCAAGATCGAGCGGATCTGGCTCAGGAAGTGTGGACTCGGGTGTACAAAAATATTAAAAGTCTCAATGAACCCGAAAAGTTTCGGGGGTGGTTGAGTCGGATTGCTACCAATCTGTTCTACGATGAGCTACGAAAACGGAAGCGGGTAGCTCCGCCACTGTCTTTGGATGCACCGATTAATGTTGGGGATGGATCGATCGACTGGGATATCGCATCGGATGCACCCAACCCCTCAGAACATCTGAGTACGGTGGAATTTTACGACCAGTTGAGAGTGGCTATTGCCACTTTACCCACAGCTTTTCGCACCACCATCGTCCTGCGGGAAATCGAAGGGTTGTCGTATGAAGAGATTGCTGATGTGACAGGAGTATCGATCGGGACGGTAAAATCGCGGATTGCTAGAGCAAGAGCAGGATTGCAGTCTCAGTTAACTGGTTATTTTGAATCGTAATTAAGTTTCTCTAACTGGGAATATTAGCAATATATTTAGATTTAGCTGGCGATCGGTTTGCTAAAATTAAGAATTACTTAGATCTGGGGCACACACAGGAGAATTGAGGATCGGAGCATGACAGACAATTTCGATGGGGAGCAATCTGGAGCCGTTTTGGACGAACGGTTTGAGCTGCTCAGTGCCTATCTAGATGGTGAGGTGAAACCTACCGAACGAAAACAAGTAGAAGCGTTGCTAGCCAATGACGCTGCATTCCAAAACAAGTATCGCCAACTCCAAAAAATGCAGCACGCGTTTCCGCGCATGGTGGTACCGAGTAGTCAGTCTGCTGAAGCTTTGTCGGCGGGAGTATTTGCTAAACTCGATCGACAGCGCAATCGGAAACTCGGCTGGATTGGCGGTGGGGCGATCGCGGCTACATTAGTGGCGGCTGTAACTGGAATAGGTGGCTTATTTGGCGATAATCCTCAACTCCAATATGCAGCTAATAAAGCCAATATCCCCGCACCGATGATGGTGGCATTGAACGATCCGATTTTGGCGATCCCCGCTAAGGGCGATCGAGTCATCGAATTACCCATGTCTTCGCCTGAGGTTAATGCAGATTAATTTTAAATGTCACGGGTTGAGTTTTCCCGATTAGATCGATGCAATTGAGCGTAGGTGCGGTGTCCATGAGGATGCCGCATTTTTTAGGGGAAGGTGTTCTGGTTGAGCTTCATGTCTGTATGCTTGTAATTAGCCAATCGGCAAATGAAGAGAACTTGTGGGTGGCGATTTTTCTAGTGGGGGCAGAACCCGGATCTGGGGGTTCCGACCCCCAGACCCCCCGTTGAGGAGCGGAACGCCGCCCCTCAAACTCCCCTGCGTAAGGATCGATTTGTGGGTAGCTTAGTGCGGCATTCGCTCCATTTTAGATTTTAGTTGAAGGTTAATCGATCGGCAGGCGATCGCCATTTCTGGCTAGTTATCGCCTGTCAACTGTCAACTGTCAACTGGTTAATGTTCAATCGTTTTAGCATTGCTGCTCGTGCTCGATCGGCTAAACTGTCGTCGAGTGGGGTGAGATTTATTTCGGTTTGATACTTGGCTTGGAGCGCAGTTTTAATCATCCAGTCGGCGATGAAGGGGTTTTTGGGGATGAGTGGGCCGTGGGAGTAGGTGGCGATCGCGTTGTGATAAAATGCGCCTTCAGTGCCGTCTGTGGCGTTATTTCCATACCCTTTGATGACCTTGCCCAGAGCTTCGGCATTTGGGCCGAGATAGGTTCTACCGCCGTGGTTTTCAAAGCCGACGATCAGCGGTTTTTGACCCCCTAGCAGCTCGGTAAGTTCGGCGGCGAGTCTGGTGGCGGTAATCTCGAATACGACGTTGCCAATGCACCGATGGGTGTCGATCCCTGGATGTTTGGTTTCGAGATCGATGATGCCCATGCCTTCGATTTTTTCACCCAATCCTGGTTCGTAAAATCTTCCTAGTAGTTGGGGGGAGCCGCAGGTGAATACGCCTGGTGCGCCTGCGTCTAGTTTAGCTTTGATGGCGGCGGTTTTGGCACCTGCGAGGTCACGCATGACGATTTCTTGTTGGCGATCTTGGGCACCGCCGCCGACGATGACATCGACTTGGTGGATCGTGTCGGGAGGGGAATCGCGATCGTAGGGGATGATTTGGACGTTAATTCCCCGCCAGTGGGCGCGTTGTTGGATGGCGATGACGTTGCCTCGATCGCCGTAGGTGCTCATGAGGGTAGGATAGAGCCAGCCGATTTTTAGTGATAGCGATCGGGTCATAGGGGTGTATGTAGATGGTAGATGGTGAATGGTGGATAGTGGATGGTGAATGGTGGATAGATGAAGGATGCCAAGTATCCTAAAACCTAAAACCTAAAACCTAATTAGTTACCAAGACAAAACCTCTAGTTTTACCAGCATCAGTATCGACTGTAGCGATCGCTTGCCATAAATCTACTGTTTTGACCCAGACGGGGGGATATTTGTAGCGAGAAACATCTAGAATTAGAAAGCGATCGGTACGTTGATTGTAGGCGGCGATGGGTGAAATATGACCGCCACGCTCTTGTCCGATGGTTTTTCGTAAGTAATTAACGATCGCAAAATTATCTCGTTTCGATAGATTTTGCACTAGGAGCGATCGAAATCGTTCTAGATTGACATCCGAACCATAGTAAACCTCAACTTTTGCACCGTGACTGCTCAATAAGTCTCCCAACTGCGCTAACGTCATCCCTCGCCGCGAAACTAGCTCGGGAGATATCACTTTTTTAGTTTCCGCCCGCTCGAAGAAATTCTCCTGAGTAAAGACGCGAAAAGGTTTGTATTGAGTGGATTCTGGAGCAGGCAATCCCAAAGCATTTAATACCATCACGCTGCTGGCTACTCCACAATAAGCCTGATTTATTTGGGTAACAAATTGATTGCTCAATAAGAAATAATCTTGTTTGGCATTACTCTCGACCAATAGTTGTTCGCCTTCATTAGAACTGAATGGAATCAGTTGGGGTGATAATGGTAGTGTTTGAGCGAGTATTTTAGAAGTGTTGAATAGGGTGAGGGTAGATAGTAAGCAGCTCCAGAAAATTTTAGATTTCATTGATTGTGGTTTTAACATAAAGGGCGCGGAGGGGTTGCTGGTGCTTGTCGGAGGTTTATGTTTAGAGAATTTTTCTACCTGTCAATATTTCGCGGACTTCTAGCATGGCGGAGTAGGTGGGGACGATGTGGAGGATTTCGTTAGGTGGGGTGAGTTCTAGGGCGGTATCAATCGCTTCTTGCAGGTTTTCTTTGACGATTAGTTTACAGTCTGAATCGAGATTTGTTTTGCTGTATTCTAGTCGCAATGCCAGATCGTAAACTCGATCGCCACTAACGACAATTGTGCCGCCGGAGTTGACGAATTTTTCGGTATCTACGTCCCAAATCCAGGAGACATCGGTACCGTCTGGGGTACGATCGTTCAGTACCATTAAACTAACGGAGCTACCGCCTGTTTGTTTGACTCGATCGATCGCTCTGATGGTTTCATTCATCCCGACGGGATTTTTAGTTAGTAAAATTCGGACTTTTTTACCTTTATATACTAGTTCTTCGGAGCGACCGAATGCAGCTTGGAAGGTGCTAATTGTATCGAGGATAACTGGTTTACTAATCCCGATCGATTCCATTGTGGTGATGGCGGCGAGGGTATTGTATTGATTGTAGACGCCGATGAGTACCTGCGGCCATTCTTTACTATCGATCGAGAGTTTACTTTTGGTAAAGCTACATTTCGGGCAATTAAAGTCGCCTTGATGGGATAGATAAAAGCCTTTGTAATCGAGAGCTGTGCCGCAATTCGGACAGTCGATCGAATCTACCGCGTGGGGCATTTTGTCTAGGTATAATGCTGGTTCTGTCAGTCCAAAATATTTAACTTGTTTGGGGTTTTCACCCTGTTCTAATTGTTGTCCTAGATAAGCCAGAGCTGGATCGTCGCCATTGACAACCAAGATACTATCGCTGGATAATTCGGCAATTACTTTGCGCCAACGGTAGGTAATTGTATCGACTTCGCCATATCGATCGAGTTGATCGCGAAATAAGTTTAGGGCGAGAATATATTTGGGTTTTAGTTGGGGTAATACTAGGGGGATGACATTTTCATCTACTTCGAGAATGCCATAGTCTGCTTTGAGTTTACCTGTCAGACTCGTATGTTCTAGTAGTGTAGTAATTAAACCATTAACTAAATTAGCTCCCGCTTCATTATGAACTACCTTCCAGCCATCTTTTTCTAAGATCCCTCGCAATAGGAGTGAGGTAGTAGTTTTGCCATTAGTTCCGGCGACAACAATTACCCCATACTTAATCTGCTGGGAAAGCATGGTTAAAATCTGCGGATGAAGCCGTTTACCGATGGTACCAGGGAGGACACTCGCAGCACCTAGTTTGAATGTCCGAATTGTCGAGGTAATTGTTTTGGCTGCAAATACCGCAATTCCCAATCTGACTCGATCTAATAAATTTATCTGCACTTGACACCCTGTTTCAGCGATGGACTAGTATCGGGGTGACTACACCACCTGAAGCTGCACATTATATCAATAGTTGGGGACAGGTTTTGGTTTGGGCAAGAGCGGAATAAGGTGAATGGTGGATGGTGGATGGTGAATGGTGGATGGTGAATGGTGGATGGTGAAGCGGATCTCGATCTGGGTGGTACGGGATTAACTGCTAAAGTAGAGATCTAAGCACATCATTCTGACTTCGGTTGCAGCTAGCGATCGCCTCTGAATATGACTATCCTACTGATTCAGTCTCCACAGCTCCCACCTACCGTCACTTGGGAAAAACTCCCTCCAGATTTTGAACTACCTGACGAACCAGTGGAAAGCAATCTTCAACCCCTCCTGGCGGCTGCTCTACGCGAGTCTCTAGAGCTAGCTGGCTTACTACTCGAATCTGTAATTATTGCCACTAACTTTGGTATCTGCGCCACAGTCAATGGGAAAACTGTCGTCAAGGCTCCAGATTGGGTTTATGTACCTGCGACTAAACCTTTCCCAAATGGTGAAAGTCGCCGCAGCTACACTCCTTGCGCTGAGGGAGATCGTCCCAGCATCGTGATGGAGTTTATTTCGGCTACCGAAGGTGGCGAATATTCATTCAATCCGCATTATCCATATGGTAAGTGGTACTTTTACGAACAAATTTTAAAAGTGCCGACTTATGTGATTTTTCATCCCCAACTCAGAGTGTTAGAGGTGTATCACTTGGTAGATGGGAAGTATCAACTAGCATCACCCGATGAAAATCGACACTATTGGATTGAATCCTTGGGCTTGTTTTTGGGTGAGTGGCTCGGTAAAAAATCTAAATATGATGGTTGTTGGCTGCGGTGGTGGGATCGGGCTGGGAACCTACTCCTCTGGGGTAGTGAGCTACTAGCACAAGAACGTCAGTTAGTAGAACAAGAACGCCAACGGGCGGAGCAAGCGGAAGAAAAAAGTGTTCGCTTGGCGGAACGGCTCAGGGAGATGGGGATCGATCCAGCAGACATTTAGCCCCAATTTATAGCAGTCGCCAAGGCTGTTAAGACACTCCAGCGATTGAAATCGCCGCTAGTGTTGCAAAGTCCGCCTTCGCGGACTGATACAGTGTCTTAGCAACCTTGGCGACTGCTATCATGCCGATCGTTCGCGTTGGCGTTGGCGTAGCCCACCGTTAGGTGTTAGCCTGCCGTAGGCACAGCGTAGGCTCTGCCTAATCGATTACCACAGCTCAGGGGTTTGAACCCCCTGCTTTGAGGTGGATTGTCTCGTTGGCGTAGCCTCTCCGAATCGCTGTCAACTCTCAACTGTCAACTGTATAACGCGTGGCGGTAACGATCGATAGGGCGACAATTGGGGCGGTGATGGTGCGGAGGATGTGCCGTCCGAGGGATACTAGTTGAAAGTTATACTCGATCGCTAAATCTATTTCTGCATCCGTCCAGCCGCCTTCAGGGCCGATCGCGAGGATAATCTGGGTAGGGATGGGTGTGTTGGATTGGAGACAACTCAGCAGGTGAGGATATTCTCCTCTGGCTTCACATAGATATTTGGAACTCTCGATCGGCAGTTGACTGAAAATGGTCGGTAATGGCTGTGGTTCGGCAATTGTGGGGATGGTGAGTCGCTCGGACTGTTCGGCGGCTTCCTGGGCAATTTTGCGCCATCTCTGGAGCTTTTGCGGACTGGGATTGAGGAGGGTGCGATCGCTTTGGGCGGGGATGATGGTGGTTACGCCTAGCTCGGTACAGGCGCGAACGATATCGTCGAAGTTATTACCTTTGGGAAGCGCGCAAATCAGGGTAATGGTTTGGCGATCGAGATCGGGCTGCTCGGCTGCTCCGGTTGGGCTAATTGTTTGGATAATTTCGGCGGCGTACGTCGAGCCGTGAGCGGTTAGCGCACAGAGATAGAGTGTTCCAGTGCCATCGATGGCTTGAAATTGGGCACCAGTTTGGAGGCGGATGACGCGGGTGAGGTAGTGATATTGTGCGGGTTCGATCGCGATGTAGTTGGCGTGGATTTGGCTGGGGGTAATGGTGATGCGCTGCAAGGTTTTTTAGAGATCGCGATTTGTAGTTGATTACAATATGTTTTTCGTGTAAGATATACCTATGCTACTTCGATCGAATTACGGGGAATACTGACAGGGTATTACTCAAAATGTCCAATCCTAGCGTTTTGGTAAATACATGCTTGCATCTACCACCAATTTAGACCAGTGCTATCAGTTATTAGGCATCTGTCGAGGTGTCTCGATCGATGAGTTAAAAGCGGCATATCGATCGTTAGCCCGTAAATGGCATCCCGATCTCAATCCAGGCGATCTGGAAGCACATCAACGCTTTATTACGCTCAATCAGGCTTATCAGCTTTTACTCGTGAATGTCGCTACTCCACTGGAGAGTCAAACCCAAACACGTACGGCTAGATCGACATCCACCAACCCTAAAAATACCACTGTTCAAGTCACTCAGCGTGCTGCGCCTCAACCAGCAACTACCAAGCCGAGTAAAAGTGAGGAAGAGTTAAAGTGGCAGTTATATTATGAATTACAGTCATTAGTAAAGCAACAACAGTTTTTAAAAGCGATCGTGTTAATTGAGAGTTTAGCTCATCACTCGCCACAGGATCGACAGGTTTGCCAATGGCAAGGAATTATTTATTCTCAGTATGGGCATCAATTGGTGCAGCGACGCGAATTTGACAAGGCGCGGATTTATCTCAAGAAAGCTCTGAAAGTCGATCCTCTCAATCGCCAATTATGGCAAGAAGTCGATCGAGTATTCAATCGGATTACTCAGTTAAGTTAGGTACAGATTTTAGCGATCGATACTGATGAATCCAGCTTTTTCTAGTAAGTTTTGTCCTTGCTTGGTGCTTAATAGATTTGCATAAGCCTCTCCAGCTTTTTGGCGGTTGGGATCGTTGGTTTGGATAATTACATAAATTTGGCGAGTGAGCGGATACGCTTGGCTTTTCACTACTGCTGGATCGATTTTATTGCGCTGTCCCCTGTTGCAAGCAGCGGGAGATTGTAATGGTTCTTGGTAAGGTTTGACTAAGCGATCTGCGGTTTTACCGATCGCCAAGGGTTTAGTATTGCAAGAATCAACGATCGTTTCTTTAGCTGCACCATAATAGATCCCGCCGAGGTTTTTTTTGACTAGCTGTAAACCTTCAGTTGTATTGCCAACCTGTTGAAACTTCCATTCATCACCTTTTTTCAATACTAAATCCTTGAAAGAAGAAACTGTACCGCCAGCAGTTTCGGCGCGAGAAAAGGCAATTATCGGTAAATTTTCGCCGCCAACTTGACGCCAATTAGTTACTTTACCCGTGTAGATATCGCGTAATTGGGAGATCGTCAATCCGGCTAGATTGAGTTGGGGATTGACAACTATACTCAGCGCATCATTAGCTACGGCTACTTGTTTGAGTTGATTTGCTTTGACGCGTGGATCGTCTTTGTATTTAGATTTATCTAGTGAGATGGAAGATTGAGAAAAATCTAAATCGCCTTCGAGCAACCAACAGATCCCTGAATTAGAACCAGGTTTGCTGTCGCATTTGCCATTTTTTATCGATTTGAAATCGGGAGAATTGGCATCCGTATAGACGAGATCGAAGTTAGGAAATACGCCTTTAATCCCCGCATCGATCGAAGATTGTAGCTGTCTGGTAGTCGCCCAAGTGGTACTTCCCCCAAATTTAAATACACCTGCGGGTACATCTTTGATGTCGGCAAAAGATGCCCCAGTATTACTGGCGATTCCTGGAATTAGCTGCTTTTTATTACCCAAAAAATACATCGCTACGGCGGATAATATCAGCAGGAGTGCAGTCAATGCCAGCCAGAGGGGTAATTTGGACTGCGATAATTTTGGCAATATGGGAGTGGTAATGGCGGCGGTAGGCTGGAGTGGTTGGGTGAGCGAGTTGGGGTTTGTGGGGGTTTGGAGGGGCGGATAGCCTGTGTGACGGGTGACGATTGGAGTTAGAGCGGCAATTTCGCTAAAAATAGTTGCGGTAGTATCGGGGCGCAGGTGGGGATCTGTCTGCATCAATCGATCGATTAAATCTAAGAAATCGGCAGAGATATTGGTGGTTTTATCCCGCCATAATAAGAGATCGCGATCGGGATCGTAAAGATCTATCGGCTCTTTATTGGTTAGTAAATAAACAAAAGTTCGCCCCAAAGCAAAGAAGTCTGATTGAGCATAAGTTTCCCCCCGCATCTGCTCTGGAGCCGCATAACCAGGGGTATAAATCCGCGTAGCTTGGGCGGACATATTTGCTGCTTGTTTGGCTGCACCAAAATCGATCGCGACTAATTGCCCATCGGGTTGGAGAATGATATTTGAGGGCTTAATATCGCGGTGGAAGATGCCCCGACGGTGGATTTCATGGAGGATCTGAGTTAATTGAGACAGCCAGCCGAGCGCGGTTTTTTGGTCGATCGATCGCTTGGTTATTTTGGTATATTCTTCTAGATCCATCCCAAAGATCCGCTCCATCACCAAGCAGTGTAGAGCTATCTGGGAGCCATTGGGAAAGTATAAAAAGAAATCTTCAACCAGGGGGATACCAGCAATACCTTCACCAGTTAGGCTTTCTAGTACTCTATACTCTCGATCGAATAATTCGATCGCTTTAGGGTTATTACTTTTGAGGACTTTTAAGACTTTGAGTACACCCCGCTCCGTAACTTCATAGGTATCCCCGAAGCCGCCTTTGTTGCTCATTAATTTGGCGACTCGATATTTGCCTGCTAGGAGCAGTTCTGAGCCACAGTTTTGACAAAATAGCATCCGCTCGGAGTTCTCCGTTTGCAGACACTGAGGATTGATACAGAGACTCATGCAACCTTAATTTGAGGTGAGAAGGTATTCACATGTCTTTATTGTATCGCTTTGGCTAATCTACTTTCTAACCTGTGTCAAATTAGATATTTAGGGGAGTGGGTGGATGGTGGATGGTGGATGGTGGATGTGTTTTTCGGTTTGTTTAGATATATTTTGTTAGTTGACATCTTTAGTTTGAAGATTGATCGAACTAGATTATTTTAAATTATCGATAATTTTCTGGATTGTTTTAGATCCTAAGCCAATGCCTTCGATAGCAATGAGCGTTTCCCATGTGTCAAATTTTCGATCGATTTGAGTATTACGCTTGTCAATGATGTTATGTGCTAATTTTTCAGCGTTGGATATTGCCGATTGCTTCATTCTCAGCACAAGCTCTTTTTGACTCAGAGTATTAATTAGATTGAGAGTACTAGCTAATTGAGTCAGATCTTTCCGCTGTTCGCACCATGCACGAAACTCTAATAGTTTTTTACTAACACCATGAGTTTTAACTGCTTTACTAGGTTTAAGCGCATCTAAAATTAGCTTGTGTTCGGCAAGTTGAGCTAAAATCGATTGCAACTGCTGCTGCATGGCTAATGATATTACTCGCTCTGACTGTTGAATTTCAAGCAAATCTAAAACTTTTTCTTGTTTAGCAAGTCTATCTAAAATTGGTTTTGTCTGCAATCCTACAGCCCCCGATATTTCTGATAATAATTTGCTGACCACTAAATCGATATCAATTGAATTATTTGTAGTAGCTATCGGTAAATATTTTGTTGTTGCTAAGAGATTACTATTGCAGATAGAAAGCTGCTCAATTGCCGAGCTTTGTGCTTTGTCAGGAATAATAAAAGCATTTACTTCCTCTGCTTTGAGTGAGTTTTTCTCTCTGGCTCTAATCGCCGCATAATATTCTAAATGCCCCTCGATTACAGTATATTCTTCATTACCAGTGTCCTGTAAAATCAAGGGGCGAATCAGTGCATCAGTTTCTAGAATTGAATCTGCTAACTTTTCTATCTCTAACTCTTGAAAATTAGATCTTGGCTGATTCGATCTAATGCTGGCAACTTCGATAAAGTAACATTTAATCATTGCTAAAATTTAACTTTATTCAAAACTTCTTCTGCTAATACTTCAAACTCAAGTGCGGATGTTTGGGATGTACCGTTATGTGTATCTGCATATTTAAAAATAGACTGTGGATGAGGATATTCGATATCACCAACGATGATAGTTTGATTGAAACAGGTAGATAAAGCTGTTCGATCGTAAATTACCGCTTCCATTAGTGGCATTCCATATCGTTCGGTAATTACAGCTCTTTGTTTAGGAAAACTATACTTGAGATATTGAGCATTTGTAGATATTTTAGATGCTAATACTCCTAGTAGTTTCAGCGGTTGCTTACCAAAAGTGTCTCGATTTTCATTAATAGTCGTAATAAATTCTTGAACTGTTGGTAATCCTTGATTGGCAAATGGCTTGAGATCGGATGGGATAATTAAATAGTCAGCAGTAATTAGAGCAGCTTCTGCATAGATATCACGAGAAGGAGGGGTATCAATAATCACTAGATCGTAGCTATTTTCAATTCGCTTCAACTTTGTCAGTAGTCTGTTACGACTTGCCATCTTTGTTGTGAGGATTTCTTGGTACTTAATTAGATCTATATGTGAAGGGACTACATCAATTTCTGGATCGTTAAAATATGATGATTTGCGAACTAGCTCTTCAATAAAATTACGATCGCTACTGGCGATCGCATGATAAATATTTCGCTCTCGGATATCATCGTCTTCTTCAAATTGAAACTTAATTAAGCCAGTAGCAAATGTACTATTTGCCTGACCATCAATATCGATTAAAAGTGTGCGATAGCCTTTTTTGCTAAAGGCTGCTGCAAGATTGGTAGAGACGGTAGTTTTACCGACACCGCCTTTATTATGATAGATGGCAATAGTTTTCATTGATGATATTTTAGGAGAAGTAGTAATTGCCGTTCGTGGTAATGATAACTGATGTTCCAGTCTTTCTTTCAGGTAATCGCGTCCGATTAGTTTAATTATATCTGCTAATCGATCGTCAATATCTTTGCCCGCACATTGAAATATGAGTCGAGCCGAGCCAGATACCTGCTGATAAATTCTTAATTGTTTGCCATTTGTCAATAAGCCGTAAGCAATATTTAACTTAGTCAAATAGTTTTGGAGCTGATAAACGTGCTTGTCTAAATTCTGTTGCGGATGCTTGGCTTCGATAACTAAACATAATGGATAGCGATCGTTCGATCTTAATGGTAGTTTTTGGGTGAAAATGAGAAAGTCGAGTCGAATCTTACCAAACATTACTTGCTGATGCCATGTATCGGGAGCGTAACCTAATTTTGGTAGTAAGTATTGAACGATAAGTTTACTTTCGACTTCGCTTTCATTCCGACATAGTTCGGGATTGAAACTCAATATTAACCTCTGATGGAATCTCTGTCCAATTATTAATTATCAATTATCAATTAACTAGTAACTCCTCGGATTGTATATCCCATTACCAACCCAATCGCTAAAGCACCAGCTTTGCCAGTTTTGAGAAAATCCGTCCAACCATTTTGCACATTAGCCATCAGATCGACATTTTGGAATTGTTGGGCGAGAATTAATCCGTGGGTACCAAGCTCGAAGTAGCTGTGTAAATGAGTACCGTCCATCATCATAGGTGAGAATGACTCAATCATCGTGGCATCGATCGTCATCGCAAATATAGTAAGTAGCATAGATTTAACTATTACGGTAATTGTGCTTAGTATGCCCCTGAGGAGTGTCAGATCGATCGCGTGTTGTTAGGGATTTGGTGCGATGGCTATGTTACGATCGGGATCGCCAAAGTATGCTGGAGCGCGATCGTGTTTGGTGACAACTAGTGGTGTGGGTGTGACTTGTCCCCACTCCTTGAGCAGCGATTGTAATAAGGTATCTTGTTGTTGGCGGAGCTGGGCGATTTGAGTACCTTTGTTGAGGATGACAAACCAGACTAATCCCCGATCGCGAGTTGGCAATACGCCCCCTAATGCACTAACCTCATTGAGAGTACCTGTCTTGATCGTCGTACCTACAGGCAAATTTCGCTGTTTGAGCGTACCGACATATTCCGCTCCAGCTACCGGAAAGATATCTGCAAGGTTCAGGTTGAAGGGTTGCAGGGTTTGGTGGAGGGTACGAAAGATTTGACAGACGGCGCGGGGCGAGAGGCGATTTTGGATTCCCAAGCCGGAACCATTAATCAGTTGAATCTCGGCTGGCGGAAATTTGGCGGTAGTCGAGACGATCTTCATCACCTGCTCGGCTCCGCCCACACCGTCGGCGAGGATTTGAGCAACTTCGTTATTGCTGTAAATATTCATCTGCCGCACGATATCGACTAATGGGAGCGATTGATAGCGAATTAGGGGGGTGACAGCGGGTGATTCACTCACAACGATGACTTTTCCAGCAATTTTGACGTGGGGAATGGTGGTAGTTGCAGTTGGTGCGGTTGGTAGTTTGACGATATTGACATCTTTAAAATCGGTAGCCAGCAGTGCAGGTGGGAGATCGATCCCAGTTAAGGCTTGTTTGAGTAATTCCCCGGCGGTTTGAGGCTCGACTTTGTAGTTCATGTGGAAATTATCTACCACCAAAATATTGCCGCTAACTCGATCGATCCCAAGTTGATTTAAACTGTGAGCCAGTGCGATCGCATCTTCCCACACAAATAACGGATCGCCACCACCCCGCACGACGAGATCGCCTTGTAATGTGCCCTGACTAATTTTACCGCTGGCACTGACGATCGTCTCGAACTTTTTGTCCAATCCCCATGTCGTAATTGCTGCTAGAGAAGTGGCTGTTTTGGTCAGGGAGGCAGCAGAAACCGGAATTGTGCCATTGCGATCGATTAGCAAATTACTGTCGGTTTGGAGCCAAATTGACTGCTGTTGGGGATTTAAACCCTGTGTTTTGAGGGTTTGGAGATATTGTGCGACGGTCTTTTTGACACCTGGTTCGACTGGATGTGGCGGATTGAGCCACGACAATCCTTGCCAGGTAACGGCTTGCGCTAGAGATGATGCTGGGG
Source organism: Chamaesiphon sp. (assembly GCF_041737865.1). Taxonomy (NCBI): domain Bacteria; kingdom Bacillati; phylum Cyanobacteriota; class Cyanophyceae; order Gomontiellales; family Chamaesiphonaceae; genus Chamaesiphon; species Chamaesiphon sp. Next base: position 232 of record NZ_JBGSQZ010000199.1, on the reverse strand, counting down.
GGATATTTGCGCCAGCTAAATTTAACCACATTCCCACAAGTCCAGAAGAAACTAATTGCAGCATATTAAACAGTTGAAACTCGACAGAAGCTTTTAGCTACCCAGATGGGAATCCCCACACCATAGCGTACCCGCTTGGTGTGGGATGAAAGGCGCGTGAGCAAACGATTCCACCCGACTAGAATCCAACAAGCGCAGCTCTTGGCGAGTAGTCGGGTGGATGAGCAAGCGA
>NZ_JBGSQZ010000143.1:0-9677 GCF_041737865.1 Chamaesiphon sp. | reverse complement strand
GTTCCCCCCGCATAAAACGCCGCCGAATAAAAAAACGACAAGACAGGCGGACTTTGGATCGCCAGCGGCGATTTCAATCGCTGTGCTGTCCTCAACCCGTGCGGTAACGATTGCACAAATCTATTTATCTCGTACCACATGTACCCGCTGAGTCAAAGTAGTCATCCCAGCCGGACGGATGAAAATAGTCGAAAACCAGTAGTCGCCGGATTTACCTGGAGCGCGGGCGATCTTAAATAAGCCGCCAGCCGTCAGCAATTCGAGTTTGTATTTGGGTGCTTGTGTATATGCTTGGGCAGAAACTAGTTGTTCGATGGTGGTGCCCATCAGGACATCTTCACCTAGAGGTTCTGTGACGATCGCATCCAGATTATATTCTGCATTAGCTTGAAGCTGAGTTGGGAGATTGAGTTCGATCGTTGGTGGTTTGCTCCCGCTGGATAACAGAGTACGTTCTTGCAAAATTTGTTGTTGGACGATTTGTCCCCCAACGATCTTTTGGCGAGATGCGATCGTTGATTGAAGATTCATCACTCTACCATCAATCTTTTGAACGCCAGTAATTTTGGTAACAGTATTAGCTGTATAACCATTTTCCACCGCTTGCCAGCCTTCTAGAGTAGTGGTGTAGCTGAGATTACGATAGTTTTGCCAAAATTGACCTAGAGACTGCTGCCATGCTGCTTTATTCAAACCGTCGCTGGTATTGAAGTTTGGGCTGTAGTAACGTAATAGCTCTGGTAATTTCCGCCCAGTTGCAGCAGCATCGATATTGGACAGCATCGTTTTGAGTGCTGTAGGTGCAGTCAACATCGAGCTATCGGCGCGAGCAGGGAGGATTGTAGCTGGCTGGCAACCGATGACTAGTGCCGCAATTGCTATTCGATACCAAGTAGCAGCAGTCGTAGATGACAAGAAGCGGTAGATGAGTTGCAACGACATATAGGGGTGGGGTAATTAGTTGATAGTTGATAGTTGATAGCGAAGTCGTCATTAAGACGGAGATTTAAATGGTGTGTCCTAATGACAAACTGCCTGAAGGCAACTGGACGGGTCTCCCGCCCAGTGGAGGCTATAAACGCTTACCATTGGGTCAGTGAAAGTGGGTGCTGAGGATGAGATGGTATTTCAGCTCATTTTTCAGCAAAAATGCGATAAATAGAGCGATCGATCTTACATCTAGGATAACAGAACAGCCATTCTCCTAGCGGAGATGCTACGCCAACGGCTAAAATAGCTGTGTCGTGGGTGAGGAATGAAAATATTAGTGTCTAAAGCCGCTACTAAGCTACTAATTGCTGCCAGTGGAACTGGGGGGCACGTATTCCCCGCCATCGCAGTCGCCCAAAAGCTATCAGGATATCAGATTGAATGGTTGGGGGTACCCGATCGATTAGAATCAAAGCTGGTACCTAAAGAGTATCCGCTACATCTGATTCGTGTCGGTGGTTTTCAAGGCAAACTTGGATTGGGAACACTCAAGACTTTTGGTGGATTGATTAAAGGAATTTTTCAAGTTCGGACACTACTCAAACAGGGTCGATTTGATGCTGTATTTAGTACTGGCGGCTATATTTCTGCACCTGCTATTTTAGCTGGCTACTCCCTCGGCTTACCAGTTTTTTTGCATGAGTCAAATGCGATTCCAGGTAAAGTTACTCGCTGGCTGAGTCCGTTCTGTACCAAAGTAGCCGTGGGATTTGTCGCGACAAGTAAATACCTCAATCGCGCTCAGACTATTTATCTGGGCACTCCCTGTCGTCAGCAGTTCTTGACCCCACAACCCCTAAATTTACCCATTCCCGCAGACAGTCCCCTGATCGTCGTAGTCGGTGGCTCCCAAGGCGCGGTAGCCCTCAATCAGATGATTCGTGAATGTGTGGATACTTGGCTAGATGCTGGGGCGACGGTCGTTCACATTGTTGGTGGTGCCAACGCTCCCACCGAGAAAATCGAACATCCCCAGTATATCGTGTTGCCTTTTTATGACAATATGGCAGGATTGTTTCAGCGGGCAGATTTGGCAATTAGTCGAGCGGGTGCAGCTACTTTAAATGAGTTGATGATTACCCGTACGCCCTCGATTTTGATTCCCTATCCTTATGCGGCTGAGGATCATCAATACTACAATGCCAACGTTTTGGCTGCTGCTCATGGAGCGTTGCTATTTCGCCAAGAAAGTCTGACAGCTCAGTTCCTAGCTGTAGAAGTCCTCAATCTCCTCCAAAATCCTCAACGGCTCAAGACAATGGCATCGAACACTAGTTCGTTGGGTGTGATTAATAGTGCAGATTTGCTAGCCGATCTCATTGGAGAATCAGTAAATACACATCTTGCATCAGTATAAAAGAACTGATAGAAACAGCCTCAAAACTTACTCCCAAATACCAAAACTATTCACTATCCACCATTCACTATTCACTAGTAACTTTGTTTTGATGCAAGATGTGAGTAAATACCCGATCGCCAAGTCATCAGACCGATGGTACTGAGGGTTGAATGGTATAGTGAGGGTAATTTACACTCGAAATAACTCAGAACTAAAATTATGACTAAAGCAATCTGGAACGGTGTTACATTAGCTGAAAGCAATGCCACAGTTATGGTCGATAATAATCATTACTTTCCAGCAGATAGTATCGACAAACAATATTTTAAAGATAGCAATACTCATACTACTTGTGGCTGGAAAGGTGTAGCTAGCTATTATAGTGTCGAAGTCAATGGTGAAGTTAATCCAGATGCTGCTTGGTATTATCCAGCAGCTAAGGATGCAGCTAAAAACATTGAGGGCTATGTCGCTTTTTGGAAGGGCGTTAAAGTTGCTTAGTTGCCCATCCGAGCGGATTGACTTCTAATCCGCTCCACCTTAAAATCGATCGGAATACTAGAGCCTAAGGGCATTCGTCGCATTAAAAATTAACATGATAGATCTCCAAATCATCGAGGAATTGCAAGTTCAATTTGCAGAGATTCCAGATGCGCTTGTCTCGTTGGAAACTATCGCTGATTGTGAAGGCAATCTCGAAGATGCTGCAATGGCTTTGGCAATTCGAGTCGGACAACAACCAGAGATCGATAATAGTGAATGGTTGCCAGGATTGGCAAAAAAGTGCCGCGTAGCCGTCTGTCGATCGGAATTTCGTAATGATATGATAAACGGTAATTTCTTGCCATTATATCAACACTTTTTACAGATTAAAATTTGCCCAAAGCTGTTGATTCTACCTGTATTGTTATACGCTCATGAATCTGGGATTAACCGATTTTGCGAACCACTCGATCCGGTTTAAATAAAGTTTTTGAGATCGGGTGGTAATCCATCAGCTAGTTAACAACTTGAGAATCGATTCGGTGCTCAATTGATAAACCTTAATCTACCCGTTGTTATCGATCGAAAATTCAGTAGATATTCGGATTGGCATAGCCACTCTGGAATAGTGTCAATTCTCAATTGATGTCTTGAAATAATGACTCTTTATAACTAGGATCGATTTCCCATTCCTCGTTTTCGCCACCAATAAATACTTGGACGATTTCGACGTATTCCTTGCTTAACTGGGATAGTGAATTGATCAAAATATCGATCGCGATCGCATCACTAGTTCCCAAATCCATCCAACACCGCGCCCAGTTTCCTTCATATTCAAAGTCGCCCATATTGTGCATGATCGACATCATTGTGCTATCAGCAGCATCATTGTCATAATCCATATAACTCAGATCCAAGCCTGTTTCTTGAACCTGACTATTTTCGGCATTAAATCCACCCAATTTACCCAAGAAAAACCACGAAGAAAAAACTTCCTCAACTAACTTTTTCTCTTGTTCTGAAGGTACATTGTTAAACTCCAGCCAAAACCAAACATCAAATTGACTGAACTCACGAAATTGGACTTGCATGGAGGGTGAATGGTGAATGGTGGATAGTGATGTAGGGTGTCTTAGGCATAAGCCGTAACAAACTAGTATCCCGATTTAAAATCGCTACAGAGGTAGGGTGTGTTAGGCGTAAGCCGCATAAGCACCAGTATCCCGATTTAAGATCGCTACAGTTACATAAATCTAGTCAAATTAATCCGGTAACGTTCCTTTTTGGTGATGGCGATCTCGCCAACTTCTAGTCTACCTTTACCACGAATAGCGATTAAATCTCCGGCTTTGAGTGCATGAGAGGATTGAGCGATATCTTTCCAATTTACGCGCACATCACCACTGGAGATCAGATCGACCATTTTACTACGAGACATCCCAAATCCAGCGGAGGAGATCGCATCCAATCTCAGGGAAGCTTCAGTCGTCACCATTTCTTTTTTCTTGGGTTCACGAATCTTTAATTCACTTAATTCGATCCGTCGAGTTTTTACAGGTACCGATCGAACTTGAGTCAAATGAGTTTCTAAAAACTCAACCAATTCCGGTGCGACAATTGCTTGGGCACCTTGTTCGCCTAGGACGATAATATCACCTGTTTTGTCACGGACGATGCCACAACCCAACATCGAACCTAAAAAGTCTCGATGGGTAGGCGGATCGAAGAGAAAATTTCCGGCGATCTGGATGGCTGCTAAAGGTACTTGACTGGGTTCAAATGGTAATTCACTCCGACAGAACCCCAACCGCTGTCTCTCGGCTTGTGGATACCCACCTGTAGCGATTAATTCGATATCGGAGAGACGGGTAAATACTCCTTTGATTTCGGCGATTTCTGGTGGGGATAGAAAGTCTGTCTCGACTACTTCCCAAGTCTTAATTGCTTGTTCGGCTAGATCGATCGCTCGTGCTACGACTTCACGATTTTCAACAACACGTTTTAATAATTCTTCTCTTGGGAGCATTTTATCAGTTGACAGTTGACAGCTACGATATTTCTATTGATACATATCAGTATAGACTTGGATCTTTTCTGGGTCGCATTTACGCAATATTGTTGTGGCTTGTTGGAGGAGTAGTTGAGAACCTTGGACAACAATTAGATATTTACCTGCATCGATGCGGTTGCGATATGGCACAGAATCAGCAGTACCAAAGCCAATCCCCCCACCACCACCGATAAAGACACTACCCATCGCTCCACCGATCGATCCGAGTAAGCCGCTGATGATATGGTCGCCGATTTCTCCTGCCCAAGCAAATGTATGTAAATTTGTCAGGATACTAAAGCCAGCTCCACCCACAAAGCCAAAGGGAACGAGCCAAGTTGCCATCAATTTAGCTTGTTTTTGTGCTGTTTCATTGGGATCGATTAGTCCAAATTCATCGATACTTTTGTAGCCACGACCGAGAATGGTAATTTTGCTCAGAGGTAAGCCTTGCTTTTCCAATAGCGTATATGCTGATTCTGCTTGGATGCGATCGGATAATACCGCGACGAGATAATTATTATTCATGATGATTTAATTATAAAAGCTTTATGTTTAATTTGAATTATGCCGATCGCCGCAAAGTCAGATCTTGGCGAGGCTCTTACATCATGAATTATAAAAATTTCACAAAGTATCGCCCCGTTGGACAGCTAATCCGGTTAAGATGTGCTATTGCGTTGACCTTTACCCAACAAAACCGATCGTGTCTAAAGTTCTTGTTTCCGATCCTATCGACCAAGCAGGGATTGACATCCTCTTGCAAGTCGCTACTGTAGACGTTAAAATTGGCTTGCCGCCAGCAGAATTGGCGCGGATTATCGGTGACTACGATGCGATCATGATTCGATCGGAAACCCGTGTCACTAAAGAAATTATTGAAGCTGCTACCAATCTCAAGATTATCGGACGCGCAGGTGTGGGGGTAGATAATGTGGATGTCCCCGCAGCTACCCGCCGAGGGATCGTAGTAGTTAATTCCCCCGAAGGTAACACGATCGCGGCTGCCGAACATGCCCTTGCGATGATGCTCTCGATGTCTCGCTACATCCCCGAAGCCAATCAGTCGATGAAAAGCGGACAGTGGAACCGCAAGCAGTTTGTCGGCACTGAAGTCTACAAGAAAACGCTCGGTGTCGTGGGTTTGGGCAAAATTGGCTCGCATGTGGCGACTGTTGCCAAAGCGATGGGGATGAAGTTACTCGCCTACGATCCGTTTATTTCGGCAGAACGCGCCGAGCAATTGGGTTGTAGATTGGTAGATTTGGATACGATTTTTCGCGAATCAGACTATATCACACTACACATTCCCAAAACTCCAGAGACAACCAACCTCATTAACGCCGAAACATTGGCAAAGATGAAACCCCAAGCGCGGATTATTAACTGTGCGCGGGGCGGAATCATCGACGAGGCTGCTTTGGCGATCGCCCTCGGTGCGGGTACAATTGCTGGTGCGGCGATCGATGTATTTGCGATCGAACCACTCGGCGAATCAGACTTACGCTCATTAGGCAAGGAAATCGTCCTCACGCCCCACTTAGGAGCCTCTACCGCCGAAGCCCAAGTCAATGTCGCGATCGATGTTGCCGAGCAGATTCGGGACGTGCTACTGGGGCTACCAGCTCGGTCTGCGGTGAATATTCCTGGCTTGCACCCAGACGCACTCCAGCAGCTCAAACCATATCTCCAACTTGCCGAAACCCTCGGCAATATGGTCAGTCAATTAGCTGGCGGACGCATTAACGATCTCCAGGTATGTCTATATGGAGATCTTGCCGAACAACAAACCAAGCCAATTATTACCGCTGCGCTCAAAGGCTTACTTTCTCCTGCACTGCGAGAAAGAGTCAACTATGTCAACGCAGGTATCGAAGCTAAGGAACGGGGCATCCACGTCTCGGAAACTCGCGACGCATCAGTTCGCGACTATGCGGCGACACTCAAGCTAATTGCCAAAGGTTCTTTGGGTCAACATTCAGTTACAGGTGCGCTGTTGGGTGATGCTGAGATGCGAATTACTAGCGTTGATGATTTCCCTGTCAATGTCGTACCTACTCAAAATATGTTATTCACGGTGCATAAAGATGTCCCTGGAATTATTGGGATTATTGGTTCGCTGCTGGGTAAATTTAATGTCAACATTGCTAGTATGCAGGTCGGACGCAAAATCGTGCGCGGCGATGCTGTCATGGTACTGAGTCTCGACGATCCATTACCCGATGGCATTCTAGCAGAAATCAAACAAGTTACGGGAATTAGCGATGCTTACACTGTGACGCTAACTAATTAAATTAATTGATAATTGATAGTTGGGTTGTTCCGCTGTTCTTCATTAAAAGTTGAAAGCTGGCAGTTGCTATATGATACTGTGGTGATGGATTAGCGGCTATTCACCACAGTCGTCTAAACATAGTTATTAGAATTTATATAGAAAGATTTAGAATCATGTCTAATAGCTGGTGGGAAATTAAAATTGAGTGCATTCCCGATCTCGAAGAAAATATCTTTTGGAGACTGAGTGAATTTGGATGCAAAGGAATGTCTACTCAACAGCAAGGTAGAGAAATCCTAATTTCTGCATATATTCCCCAGGTTCAGGTCAAACTATTAGCCATATCCGATCTCTCCATGGTATTGGAGGATGATGCTAGAGAAATGGGTTGCGAGTTGCCCGTAACTAAGTGTAATCTGATTGATGAAGAAGATTGGTCGAGTAGTTGGAAACAACACTGGCAACCACAACCGATCGGCGATCGATTGCTGATCGTTCCAGCATGGTTGGAGCCACCAACAGATTCAGAACGAACTATCCTCAAACTCGATCCAGGTGTAGCTTTTGGTACGGGTACTCATGCGACTACGCAACTGTGTCTAGAAGCCCTCGAAATGCGCCTGCAACCTGGGTCAAATCTCACAATTGCCGATATCGGTTGCGGCTCTGGTATTCTCTCTACCGCCGCATTATTGTTGGGTGCCCAACAGGTATATGCTGTCGATAACGACCCTCTAGCAGTCAAGGCAACTGGCGAAAATCGCGCTCTAAATCTGATTCCAGCCGAAAAGTTAATTGTTGATTTGGGGAGTATCGAAAAACTTCAGTTGATGATTCCGGCTCCGGTCGATGGTTTTGTCTGCAATATTTTAGCAGATGTAATTATTCAACTTGCCCCTTCGATGGCGGCGATCGTCAAGCCGAAAGGTTGGGCAATTTTGAGTGGGATTTTGTCTAGTCAGGTAGCTGATGTCTCCCATGTACTGGAGCAAAATGGCTGGGTAGTCGGTACAGTCTGGAATCGCTTGGAGTGGAGCTGTATCAATCTCAAGCATAAGTAGGCTTTAGGCTTTAGGTCTGCTTTAGGCTTTAGGCTTTAGGATCGATGTCTCGGCTGATGAATGGCGATGCTTGCGTGCTCTTAATTACCTAAAGCCTAAAGCCTAATCCAGATTGCTCGATGAACTGGCAAGCCGCGATTGAGGGTGGCTATTTCTCGCTCTGTGGGGATTGCGAGTGGATTTGGCTCCAGCCAGTTGGGTTGAGTGCGGCAGAAAGCTGGATTTTCGCTAAATCGATCGCACATTTCTTGGGCTACCCATTCTAGATCGGATTGCAAAAATACTTCACCACCACTGGGTAAATAACGAGCGATATCATTAACTAATTCTGGTTGCACGACTCGCCGTTTGGCATGTCTATTTTTGAAACAGGGATCGGGATATTGAATGCTAATCCGCTGTAATTTACCAGGTGGGAGCGATGCGAGTAGGGTTGCTAGTGAAATATTAATATTGCCAAATACATAGTGGAGATTGGTTACACCTGCTTCATCTCGGATGCGATTGGCTTGGATGACTAGAGCTTCACGAATTTCAATCCCTAAAAAGTTCCATTCTCGATCGAGTTGTGCCGATTCTAGCAAAAATCGCCCTCCAGCACTCCCAATATCAAGATGAATCGGTGCGGACAAATCGGGATAAACTACCGACCAATCGGGCGAGATCAGTGGCTGTTGGTAGATAATACTGAGCGGATTGACATGCTGTCTAACTTTGATCCGAGACATGAAACTAGCAGTAATGTGTGGAACAGATTTAGCAATACATCCCCAAACATAGATTAAGCTAGCAAATTTTAGATCGCGATCGTTGTCATCTAAAATTTACTAGCAAAATGGGAAAATAACTAAGCATAGAGAGGATGACTCAGATCCCCTCGGAATTTAGATTTGATTACGGAGAGCGTCTTGATATTACCTGCTCCTCTAATAATATTCGATCGCGACACTGATATCGCGATCGCGGATTACGCAGATAATCGATGCTACCTACTGTCTCGCTCTATTCGTCATCCCCATTTTTGTCAATTTGTTTAAGGTGAATGTGTTTGCGCCCTAGCGAAATTTCAAATACGTCGCCTTCCTGTAGACCCATTTGTTTGGTATAAGCAGCACCAATCAATAAGTTCTTATTGGATTGGACGGTGATCTTGTAACTAGCACTGCGACCGCCACGACCGCCACCAACTGATTTACTATCTAACTGAATACCTTCAGCATCGATTAGCGCGTTTAGAAACTTCATCATGTTGACTCGCTCGACACCATTCTTGGTTTCGGTGAAGTAACCGCATTCACGCGCTTTCTCTTCTTTAGTTGCGCCGCCGAGGTCTTTGACTTTTTGAAGTAGTTCTTCGCCTACTAAAGGCTCAATATTTTTCTTATTACTCATCAACTTAGATTTCAAACTAGAGGGTCTAACGCTATCCGGCGTTGCGGTTTTGCTAAACTAGCCCTGCAATTAGTTATTGGAGGTTGC
>NZ_JBGSQZ010000118.1:0-49428 GCF_041737865.1 Chamaesiphon sp. | reverse complement strand
GTCGCGATTTGTTTTCCGCTTTTTGGGCATTGGTCAAACTCAGTTCTAACTCTGTGCTAGTCTGAGTTTGACATCTTTTCTTTCCCCTCTTGACAAACCTCGACTTTTCTTAACTTGTCACGCATCGGGAGACCCGTCCAGTGGGGGACTTGGCTATTTTATGCTGTTTTAGTCGATCTCGGTGATGCGATCGCCGACGCATGTATATCTTCCTTTCGACCGCATTTCTTTAGAGATGATTTATCGTGGTCTTTATCATTTCTATGTCGCTCATCACAAGAGTTTAGCTACCGATCCTGAAAATAAAGATCTGGGAATTGTTAAATCTATTCGTAAACCATTCAAGAAATTGATTATTGACCCCTTCCCTGAGCAAGCGAGTAGGGAAGGGCCATTTTTCTTTGAGCCATCTGCTCAACCCTGCTTGACAACTGCACTTGCGCCTTAACTTGTCACGAATCGGGGAAACCGCCCAGTGGTGAGAGTGAGCGAGAGCGAAACCTCACCGAGCTGGGGGAGTGTCAAAGACTGCTCTAAACAGTGCGTTTGGCAACACACATAATTGATTGTGCCGCCGCTGGTGTATCTGGGTCGATACCGGACAATCTTTGCACCAGACGTCTTTTCCAAGACATTCTGCCAATTTGCCCTGCTAGTACTTCAATTCCTAGATCGTGATTGTGGGGGAACAGTTTCACTTCAAACCCCAGCGGCTCGAGGATTTGATAATATACTTCGGGCGTAATTCCATCTCCAGGATTTTGGTTATGGGTTTCTGTTGCCTGTCGGGCATTTCGATATTCTTCCGAAAGATAGTACTTACTTCTCATCGACCAGTAAAAGAAAAATCGGATCTCCCGTAAAAATAGCCCGAAACCGCGCAGATGCAGGGCACCACTTTGAGCATCTTTATCTGTTACCAGCAAGCCGCCAGGTTTGACCAATCTGGCAGCTTCTGCCAACACTTTTGCCATGTCATCGCAATGATGAATAGTGGCATTGGCAACCACTAAATCGGCACATCCATCTGCCAGGGGTAGATGTTGCGCGTCGGCCAGCAAGGGCGTGTAGCCAATTTGCCGAGCCATCTTCAAAGCTCCTGGTGAGATATCCACCCCAATTAAAACTTGAGGCGATCCACCAATGGTTGCATAGAGATTCCCAGGGCCACAACCGATATCGACGACAACTTTTCGATCCCAAGTCCCGGTCGCAGCTAGCCAGCGGTCTCGAAATATATCATGGCGATGACTGGTCTCAAAATATTCTTTACCCCAAATGGGATGCCCAAAAAAGTAGCTATTAGCTTTCATCCTCTCACTCAAGTGCGGAATCTCACAAGTCGGCAGCTGTTCTCGATCGAGAAAGACCTTGGCATCTGGATCTAGGTAGGGATTTAAAATGGATATTAACATTGAATTATTAGCTGTTTTCACGATCTATCCTCTCAATACAAAAGTACTTAAGATTGTTGAATTAGGTGATATGACTTAGCTATCTTTGTGAAATATTTATTGCCGATCTCGATAATTCAGACATCTTAACTCTTGGAGCATCCCACTTTTTATTGCTCTTGCGTAGAATAATGTATCAAGAACTACTCATCAGGCAGTTCAGCGATCGAGGTTATTTTTATCTGTTAGGATTTTAAAAAGTGAGATGCTCCCTTAACTCTGACTAAATACTATGGAAATATTAACTAATCTTACTCCATCATAAAAGACTACCTACATTTAAATTGTTAACTATAATACTAATTAATTATTAATACTTAGCTTAAATAAACTTAGCTTGATTTAATCGCTGTTCTTGCCATGACAAACCCAATATATAGGCAATTGAAAGCATATAACCAGGCTCTTCCATTTGAGTGAAAATCAAACCCATAATAAAGATACTCAGTAAAGTTACTTTGAGACTGTTATCTAATCCAAAGTGCTTCCAAGCCAAATAGCCTAGATATAAATACGATCCTAGTCCCAGTAGCCCCAAGTCTCCCCAAATTCCAGCCCATCCAAAAATCGGGCTGAACAGACTCGATCCGCTCGTGAGCCAGAAGTTGGCGACAAAATCCATAGCGTCAGCCCCAATGGTAGTTCTGGTCGATCCCAATGGTCCGAGAATAGCAGCAAAATCCCTCAGAAACCACGCGCCCAATCGACTCACCGTGTGTCCGGGACCGAGACCCAGCAGCCAATTTAGTGGGGATTGATAATAGCCTAAAATCGATCGAATTGAATAGAATTTAGCATACCAAGCTAGACCATCCGCACCATAGAGTTCGGGTCTAGCCCAGGAAGTATATGCCTTAAATGCTTCAACATTTTGGACACACCACAGACCGATCGATCCTAATGAGATTAATGCCGCCAAAAGTTTTAGGGTCTTGACGATATCTTCAATACTTAACACGATTAGTAGCATCCAAGCAAGTCCATAGGCCAGCACAATTTGCTTGGAATCAGAAAATAGAATATGCCAAAGTGCCGCACTGGCAACTGCAAGTTTTACGTACAAACTATCCTCACGGCGGTTAAAGAAGTAAAGCGCGAAGACAACCGATACCGTCGCCGAAACATAATTACCAGCTCCAGAAACAAAGAATACGCCCCCGCAGCCATCGGTGCCATTTAACCCACCAGCATAGATCCGACCAGCATCGATCGCTGGCTTCTGAATTGCTGCTAGCAAAAAATTGATTCCCACTCCCCAGTACAAAAAGTTTCTAACTTTGATAAATGATTTGAGTGACATGGAAATACAACTAATTGCCAGCAGAAATATAAAAGGTTCAGCCAGCATCATAAAACTGACGATCGCATTGATTAAGCCAGCATGATTTAGGAGGGCACTAGCAATCGTCACTCCAAATAATATTGATAGACCTATAATAAATGAATAGCAAATTGCAATTTGTTTTGGATCTTTAGTTCGAGTCGTCGTTATGGCAATTGCACACACAGCCGGAACTATAATAAAATGTAATAAATTTAGTAAAGATAAATGAATCGTTGATGCAACAATTCGCGCATAGAAAACTACAGCAAACGCTAATAAAATTAGAGTTGAGTTATTTAAGTATGCTTTTTTATCATTTTTTTGCATTTAAATCAATTCCGAATAGTAATTCAAATATTGGGTGGCAATTTCTTTAATTTCAAACCGAGCACAGTCATCATATCCAAGCGGCAATTCTGCTGTTAATGATTGAGCGATCGACTGTGACATATTCCCGACCGGATCGCCCATCAAGTCAAAATAAGTACAATTAGATGAACCAATTTCCCTGAAGATGGGGATATCAGAACAAACAACCTTACATGAGAAATATAAGGCTTCTACTAACGGGATACAGAATCCCTCCAGGGATGATGGAATTACAAATAGTTCACAGTTTTGATAGAGCCAGCACAGTTCACTATCATCAATTTCTGAGAGGATCGATACTGAATCAATTAGGGAAAGTTGCTCGATCGAGCGTACCAAGTTCTCGGTTTCAGGGCCGACACTCCCCACCACGATCAACCTGGTGTTGTCATTGAGCTTGCGCTCGTGCCTAAGTAAAGCGTAGGATTTAATTAATAGATCGATATTCTTATTCTTACGATGTTGACCCACGCACAGAATAAACGGACTACTGCTCTTATCTGCCAAAACTTTTAGTGGCTTTGCATTAACTAGAGTAAAGTCAACAATATTATAAATTACTTTTGCTTTTTGATGGCGGGAGGCGATCTCAGGAAAATAATATTCTAAATCTTCTAAGGTTGCCTGAGAAACACAGATAATCGCATCACTATTTTTGAGGCATTGTTGTAAAAACAACCGATTGAACAAAGCTTGTTTGTACCCAAAATTTTCTGGAATCTTATAAGGATATAGGTCGTGGACTGTGACGACAACAGGGCAGGAAATATATGCTCGTAAAAACGGTAACGGAAAAGATAGATGTACCAGATCTGGTTGAAGTTTTTTGACTAGCTTGGGTAAACCTAGTAAGAACCAAGCATTTCTGGCAATTGAGGTATTGTTGATGTCAATAGCTAAGGGCTGAATTTTATCAGAATTCAATAAAAAGGCAGTCTTGAAGTAATGCTGCTGCCAAGCACCAGTCACCAAAGTAATTTTGGTGACTTCATCGGTTTCCGCTAGACACCTAGCCAAATTAGCCGCGTGTCGGCAAACTCCGGTCGGTTTATCAGCTCGATGTAAAGCAACAATGAGAATGTGCATAGTAATTAAATAACCTAGCTAAATTGACAATCAGATTTTAAGGCTTCGTAAGTTTTAGCTAAATACTTGCCCCTAGCTTCCCAGGTATAGTGAGTTTTGACCCGAGCCTGCCCGATCTTGCCCATTTGCAATCGCAAATCCTGACTGGCGGCAACCTTTTGCATTGCCTCGGCCAAGTCTGCAACCGTTTGGACGGGATTTTTAGCCGAAATTTTAAAACCAGTAGCAGCGGTGACTTGTTGCGCGGGACCACCCAAATCTAGGCAAATTACCGGTCTCCCGGCGGCCATTGCCTCAAGACAGACAAACCCACCAGAATCATGTAAACTCGGATGCACCAAAGCCGAACATTGTCCCAGTTTGGTGAGTACTTCGCTGCGGGATTGTAGCCCCCAGATTTTGACTTGATGGGAGATGCCTAAATGTACTGCTAGTGCCTCAAGCCGCTGTTGCTCTGGACCTTCTCCCAAAATCCAATATTCGGCATCGACCAACTTGGCTTGGGCAAATGCTCGTAGCCCCAAGTGGAAACCTTTCCAGTGCAATAATCGCGCAATACTGATAAACCGCACCGTTGACTGGGTGGGTGGGGGGGATTGTGCTAGTCGTTCGATGTCTGATTGCGATAGGGCAATGCCTGTCGTAATCTCAACATGCGGTGCGCCCATTTGCCGCACCCGAATAGCAGTATCTTCGGTGGTGGCATAAGCGACTGTACTCAACTGCGCGGTTTTGCGTGCAAAGGGATCTAATTCTCCCCACGCCCGCCACAGCCAGCGGAGTGTTTCATAGAGTTTGTTTTTGAGGCTAAAGTCACTCCAAAATGGCAGTGGTGCTGATTCACCCCCGCCGACTGGCCCCCACACAAAGGGAATCGGTAAGAAAGACAGAAAACTGGGGCTAGAATACTTGACAAAAGTGACATGATGCACGATGTCAAAATCGATCTCGCGATGTAACTTGCGAGCGATGAAATATGCCTGAATTTGCCATAGATAGTAGTGAATTTGCATTGCACCTGACTGACCCCAGCGCATACTATCTTGCCAAAATGGCAGTGTAAAATAGACAAAATGTAAATTTGCGATCGGGTGAGCTGCTAATTGAGCTTCGATTGCTTGTTTGCTTTCATCTGGACGGGTCAACACCCAAACCTGATGGTATTTAGCAGCTTCGATAGCCACATTCCAACCAACGCCACGTTCCGATCCCACCCCCGGCTCACAAGAATAGGCAGACATCAGAATTTTCATATTTCCAGGTCTCCAATAAATCGAGACATATTTAGTTGAGTACGATCGAGCATAGCTGACATTTAGCAAACGCATTTGGCAATCGATGTAGCATAAGTTCGATCCCCAATGGGGATCGAACTAGTCAAATTACCCGTGTTTCCATCCGGTTCGGTTCCACCATATTTGCTTGAGTTTTAGTCTGGCGGCGGTTTCAATTGCTGACTAACCGAACCGGACTAAGAGGTATTTATCGTGTAGATGCCGGAATATTAACAATTCAAAGCTATGCGCCGATCGAATATTTAAATTGTGCCAGTTGGGTTGTGTAAGTAGACTTGAAGAAATATGAAGACCAGTAACAATCCATTTATTTATCATATGTACAATCGAGTCGATCTACATCCGCCATTACACTAGTTGTAGCAATCAGCACTACTAACTCCTATGGCCAACAATTAGGCTTAGTGGAGATTGGGCAAAGCCCACACTATGCTCACTGCCCGATGGTGAGCATAGTTCGATCTCATCAAGTGTCGCTCAAACCGCGCGTACTCAAGACCTGTTCGTATACTCTAGCCACCTGCTCGGCGGTCTGTTGCCAGCTAAAAAACTGAGATCTCAATAACCCCTTCGCTACTAGCTGGCGATAATAACTGGGATCTTGCTGAAGTTGGCAGACTGCGGCGACAATCGCTTCCACATCCACAGGATCGACTAAAATTGCGGCATCATCGACTACTTCTGGTAGAGATGAGACATTTGACGTAATTACTGGAGTGCCACAGGCCATCGCTTCGATAATTGTCAAGCCAAACCCTTCATATAAGGAGGGTGCAATCAGGACATCGGCGGCATTATAAATTTGGATCAGACGAGCTGTGTCTGGACTGCCCAGATCGAGGATATCTGACTCTAGATCGTGCGCTTGAATAAAAGCTTGCTGCTCCTTGGTAAATTTGTCACCCGTTCGCCATAAACAAACAGGGACACCCTTATCTTTGAGCATCTTTAAGGCTTTGAGCACTGTCAAGATATTTTTACGCAGATGCGTACTACCGACATTTAGCAAGCAAAAAGTAGCGGGAGATGGCATATATTGGCGGCGAATCTCGGTAACTTCCACACTTGGGAGCACGCGAAATTCGGTATTTAAACCATTGGGAATCACGGTCGTGCGTGCTGAATCGATCGCCAGGAAGTGGGTGAGATCTTGGGCCGTATTTGTCGAAACCGCAATCAGGCGATCGGCTTTTGCCATCCCCCTAACTGAATACTTCCAAGTAGCCATACTCAGTGCTGGCAACCGAGATTGATCTCGAAGAATTTCTGGATAGACAAACTGAACTAGATCGTGACAGGTGGCAACTACAGGCTTATTAGCTTGATGTAGCCTGTAGACGATATGACTTTCGCATTGGTCGATGACATGAAAAATATCAGCCTCCAAGCGGGCGACAGCGCGCGGATGCCGCCAAAAAGTTTCGTAATACTTTTTGATGCCGCTGCCCGAATTCCAGAGCTTGTCAGGGCTGTTCCAGGGAATGGGGGCAATTTCAGTAATTTCCCACTTAGGGCGGACTATTTTGAGGGCAGCCACGAGGTTGTCAGCATAGACATCCAGGCTAAATGTAGCACCGGGGACTCGTCGAACGATCGTTACGCGCATTAATTTTTTATTTCTAGATCGACATTATCGACATTATGTACGGACTGCTCGCCCCAGCCTTCATTCCAGATGAATGTATTTTTACGAGTAAATAGCCATATGCACCAAGTGACCGCAAAGATGACTGCTCCCAGTCCAGGAATATTTGCTAGATTAACAATTTGCGTCTTGCGCCGCATCGAAGGGGTTTTTTCACTAAGGCTACTCGATCGCACTCGATAGCGTAACAGCATTTTTGGGCATCTGGCTTTACTGACGTGGCCACTGGTACGAATCCACCATTCGCCAGCCTCTTCTTGGACGGAAAAAGGGACTTGATTAAATGGATGCGCTCTCATCACTGCTGTTTTGACCATCCAGGCTGAAGGCATGGGTAGATATAATGACATTGCAAATGCCCTGATTTTGCCCTGCTCGTTAGTGAGGTAGTTGTCAGCCCCCACAAAGTCACACCCAGTTATTTTGGCATAATTGAGTTGTGTCAGTGTCTTGCCCTGACACCAGACATCATCACCATCACAGTATGCTACCCACGGCAGCCGCACTTGTTGTAACGCCTGATTGCGGACAGCACCTAACGGCATGAGGGGAATTTGCAGCCGTTCTAATCTCGGATCGGAGATCAGATCGCCGAGTACAGCCTCGATCCAAGTATTCTGCTGTTCGATGCACAAGACAACTTGACCGATGCCCGGATCTGCGAGGATGGCCTCAACAGTATCACGCACAAATGGTTGCTCGGCATCAGTCATCGCTGTGACGATCGCCGCTACTTCTGGCTGACGATCGGGCTGGTTGTTAGACATTTGATTTACTCTTATATTTTCTGTAAATGGTCGGCTAATCTCAACGCAAACGCGACGATCGTCAACGTTGAATTAGCTTGCCCAGAAGTTACGAATACCGAACTACTGGCAACAAACAAATTATCAATCCCATGCACCTGACAGTCTGTGCCGACGACACCCATACTCGGCTCGGCGGACATCCGAGTAGTGCCAATCTGATGAAATCCATCTCCGGCTTGCTCCCAGACACTAGCGGCGGGATCTTCGGTTAGATACTTTAAATAACCACAGTTATTTTTTCTCAGATGTCGATCCCAATGTTGGTGCGCGCTTACCACGCTGTCGATGTCTTGCTGGGCAAACTGAAGATCGATCTTTAGCCGCAACATGCCTAGTTCATCGCGCTCGTCGGATAGACTCACTGTGCTATTCGGGTTGGGGATCTGTTCGCTGTGGTAGTGGAGCGGGTATTCATTGGCAGCATTATAGACAAATAATGCCGGAATTTTGCGTTTGGCGATATATCGCTCGTAACCAAACTGGGGTAGAAAGCTCATTGTTTGCTGGAAGTCCTTGAACACATTCCGCAGATGCGCCCGCTCGATCTGCCGACCTTCAGTACCAGTCGCCGCCGTTCGCATCGTTTTGGATGTCAAATAATTTTTCAAGATCGGCATATTTAAAGCTAAATACGCAGCAGATAGGATGCCATTTTGATGAGAAGGATCGCCAAATTTGGGAGATCCCAACCAAGCAACAGTGTTGGAGAGTTGCTGCTCGTGGAGAAACTCGCGGGTAAAGGAGAATCGACGACGGAGATAGATGTTGTCTGCATCTCGATCGAATCCAAATACCGTAGCTTGGGGCGGTGTCGTAAAATGTGCGACAGCGATGTCGCCTGAGAGATGTCCCATATAGAATCGACCCAACAGTCCACTCTGGTTGCCAATGCCCCCAGGATGCCGACGATCGGATGCCAGTAGCAATCGGGTGGTATTCAAGCCGCCTCCGGCGAGGACATATTTTTGGCATTTCACCTCAATTGTCTTCCTGCCCAAGGTCTGGGCGGAAAGTAATTCAACTCGATCTCCGGTTTCGTTTGTAGCAATTTCGGTACAAGTTAAGCCGTAGACTAGTTTGATCCGATCGGATTGTTTCAACTCGTTGAAGTATTCTTTCCCAAAGTTGGTTGGGAGCGACCATCGCTCTAGAGTAGAGGTAAGTACCTCGGCGTCTGGCAATCCAGGTACGATCGATTTCTGCTCGATATTTGGAATCTGCTCGATCTCAAATGCTGACTTGCCACAAAAGAAATAGTCACATGCCCTTTGAAAATAATCAGCGATTTCCTCATACACGATCGGCCAATCCGAATGTGGAATATAGTCTCGCCGATCGAAATCCACCCGATCGTATGGCAAACAACGTCCGCCCCAAATAATCGATGTCCCCCCCAATTGTCTGCGGGTGCATTCTGACATCGGCGCATGTCGCTGGGGATCGCAATAACTCGCTCTACCAAGATCTTGAATTGCTTCCGAAAAATTCAACCGTCCGCTTTCGATCAGCACGACTTCAAAGCCAGCCTTTGCCAATTCTAATGCCAGCACAATTCCGGCTGGCCCCGATCCAACGATCGCCAAGTCTGATGCGATCGTAGTCCGATCGTCGAGAGTTTCAGCATCGATAAACATTACTGTAATTGTGCCTGTAAGTTAATATATAGTTCGATTGAGTATGATACTAGCAATCTAAATGGACGACCAGTGTCGGCGATGAAAATAGTAGATCGCTAACCACCACAACACAAGAGTGCCCACTGCAAACAAAAATCCTCTAGTGGGATCCGATGCCCAGTTTGAGAAAAAATGCTCGTACAGCCAATGATAGGTTGATGGTGCTTGAGTCCCACTGCCCACGTGGGTTTTTTCCAACAATTGAATCATTAATTCTGAGCCAACAAACACAAAAATAGAATTTAAACCTAAGACTCGTACTGGATCGCTCCACCGACGATAACCGCGTACTTCAATTAACTCATAACAAGCTGCGAGTAAAAGTAACGCCAGTCCTACTGTAAACATTGCATAGGAGCTAGTCCACAGCTTTTTGTTAAATGGCAGCCAAAGACTCCAGAGTTGCCCCAGTCCGCTACTAGCTAGCCCAGATAATACCAGCGTCATACTCTGATGGGAACTCCGAATTTTGGTGGTGACTATTTCTGTCTGAAGCCAAGCTCCAGTAAAGTAACCGAACAGCACGATCGCGATCGTACTCATCATCCCAAAGCTACTCATGATGCCAAATGTGCCGATCTCGCCCCGCGCTGCATCAGCTTGAGATGCAGGGAGTGGAAAGGCAGTATAAGCGGCCCAATAACCGATTAATAACATTGCGGCGACTAGCCACTGTACTCTCCGTGGCAATGTGAGC
This sequence comes from Chamaesiphon sp., assembly GCF_041737865.1. NCBI lineage: Bacteria > Bacillati > Cyanobacteriota > Cyanophyceae > Gomontiellales > Chamaesiphonaceae > Chamaesiphon > Chamaesiphon sp. The sequence goes on along the minus strand of NZ_JBGSQZ010000118.1, from coordinate 39,073 downwards.
ACGATCGCCGCCGTCGCCAGATAAGCCAAACTAATCCGCTCTAGTACCCCTGTCAGCCCAAATGTGCCCCACTCATAAGTCCAAAAACCATTGAGTAGCAGCCCTAAGCCAAACAAGATCCCCGCCCGCCGCAGCAATCGCCAATATAACCATCTCCTGGGCTGACGAGCTTGGGTATATTTTGCCAGTGAAAAAGCCATCGCTACCCCGACGATAAATAAGAAGCAGGGAAATACCTCATCAGCCAAGGTACAACCATTCCAATCGGCATGGGCTAACCAGGGATGAATCGATGGCGCGAGACTCGCTGTATTGACGAGCAGCATCCCCGCGATCGTAATGCCGCGAAAAGCGTCCAGTGAATTGAGCCGAATCGATTTTGTGGCAGACATAGCGGCAATGACTTGGGCAAGAAGTCAGGAAGTGTGAATGGTGGATAGTGGATAGATCGATCGCTCAGACTCTAGCAACATCAGTTGATGTTTGGGTAATATTGGCAGTAGTAGGAGTTACTTTGGTTGCAAAATATTGCCCGATTACTACAATATTTCGCTCTACTTCATGGCGCGAGTAGCTTGGATAAGTTGGTAAATAAATTAACTCTCGCTCGACTTGTTGTGAATTGGGACAATCGCGATAAAATTCGCCGAACTGTGGTGAGTCAGCAGTATTGGTAAAATGTCCCGCTGCAATATCTCGCCCCTGCTCGAACATAAACTGAAGTAGTTCGGCGCGGTGAGCATAGAGAATGGGAAACCACAGGTAAGTATGAGATCGATCGAGTCGTAGTGGCGGTAAGATCAGCTCGTCAAACTCTTTTAGTCCCTCATAATAAAGCTGTGCGTATTCGATTCTGGTCTGAATATCGCGATCGACATTGTGCATCTGTAACAACCCCAGTCGCGCCTGGAATGGCGTGTACTGAGATTTGTATACCTCTGGCAAACTTGCCGCAGGTTGACTTTCCTGAGGCTTGCGGCGCACTCTCTTGTTGATAAATTCCAAGTCGTTAAGATAACTAAATCGGAGAATTGGATAAGTCAACAGTTGAAACAGCACGGGTAAACTAGCAATGTCATGGATTGCTCCTTTCTTGACTTTCTGGGCAATCCCTGGCAGCGGCGGATGCGAAAAATCGCGCAACTCCGCCCGAATCTTTGCCATGAGATCGGCTCGATTGGAAACTACCACTCCGCCCAACCACGTCGGCATATTTTTGTGCATTTCAAAACTAAATACACCAAGATCGCCAATCGTCCCGACGGGTTTGCCGTGTTCGGCAACTCCAAATGATTGGGCAGCATCTTCAATCATCGGCACATTCGCCCGATCGCAGATTTCCTTAATCCGATGTGCATCAGCGGCAAGTCCGTGGAGATGAGTAATCAAAATTGCCCCAGTATTGGGGGTAATTAGCCGCTCTACCTCAGCCGCCGCGATATTACATGTGTGAGCTTCGACATCGGCAAATACTGGCCGTCCGCCAGCAAATATCACCATGTTGATGACATCGCCAATAGTATAAGGTGATAGGATCACTTCTTGCCCAGGTGAGATCGTGGCTTTGACAGCGAGGTAGATGCCCAGCCGACATTGATAAACACAGACGGCCTCATCGGTACCAAATCGCTCTCTCAGTGCCCGCTCGAATGTCTCATTCGCCGATCGATCTTGCCGGAATCGTCCCCCGAGCAAATAGCCCAAGAACATCAGATAACTGTTGAGATTCGTGTAAAGTCGGTTCTTAGGATTGGGGCCAAAATTCAACATCTAGCTATTTTCTCCAGTAAATCTTTTGTTGATATTTTGAGCTGTAACAGCGGGTTAGAGCTGGGGGAGATCGATCGGTGTTTCACTGTTGTCGAGAACTTTCTGCCACAGCGCAATTAATCGCTGGGCAATCCGATCGTGACTGTAAAGTTGGTGTACTCGCATCAGGCCATGGTGTCCCGCCTCCTGTCGCCATTGAGAATCTGTAATCAGTCGTGCCAAAATATCAGTAAGTACACTGACATCTTCCTCTGGAAATACCAGATCGTTCCGACCGATAACATTAGGAATCTCGCCAGAATCTGAGCCGATGACTGGAATTCCCATCGACATCGCTTCAATCAACACATGTCCGAATTGCTCCTTCCAGGTGGCAGTCGATCGAGACGGTAATACCAATACATCAAATTGACTCAGTTCTGTGGGAGCTTGGCTGTGCGGCACTGCACCGCGCCAGGTGACAAGTTCGGTGATATGGAGATCCGCCGCAAGTTGCCTTAAAGCTGCTTCTTCAGGGCCAGAACCGCAGAGGATAATTTGACTAGCGATCCCCCGATCTCGTAATTTAGCTACAGCCGTAAAAATTAGATCGATACCTTTACTATGCGCCAACCGACCCAGAAAGCCAATCCGAAAAATGGCTGAATTAGTCGGTGCTGGTGCAAAAAACTGGGGATCTACTCCCATTTGGGGCATCACTTCCAGTAAGCCATGATAGTCCCATTCCTGCATGACTTTTGCTCCGTCTTGATTGCCTGCGATAATTGCCTTTGCGGTATTGAGAACAAATTGACAAATCTGCCACCGCGTTCGGGATAATTGGCGCGGTTGATTTTCCCAGCCAAATAGTACCATCGGTGTCCCCCTCACCCGCCCCAAGATCGCCGCCTCAAAAGCACACAGCGAGAAGACTTCAGTTTCAACTTGGATCAGATCCGGTTTGAAGTCTCGCATGACTTGCCAGAGTACCCACGGCGCATAAAAATATGCCCCAACTCTACCGCTAAATGTCACAGGAGCAGAATAGAGTTGAAGCTGAGGATAGGGGGATTCTAGTGGCAGCAACCGTCCCCACTCTAGTGCTTTCCAGTTGCTGGGGGCGAGTAGTCCAACTGTCACGCCAGCAACTTGGGCAACCGCAGCTAGCTTGCCTTGATTGACTCCCACGACGTAAGCATGACTAATAAACAGCACCCTGAGATCGCGAGGAGATGCGCTTGGAACTACAGATAAATCGATCGAGTGCTGCGCTGTCATCGTCTAAACTCCAAATAAATAGTTAGTTTTTAGCTTAGTTTGCGTTAGATATGCAACCATCACCCAACTAATCGCAAAACAACTTACTGAAAGCGTCAACATCGAAAAAATCGAGACTGATTCAGTGAGTTGGGGGATAACTTTGCTGAGGATGGGTTTAACTGCATACATCACAAATGGATGTAGCAAATAGATTCCAAACGAACACGAGCCGATACTGCTAATCAGATCGGCAATCTTATGATTACTAAAGTAGCCAGATATTGAAATACCGAAACAGAGTAACATAAATGCTACAATTAGCTCAGACAAGCCTCCCGGCAGGAATCTTTTTCCGAGTGTGTTACTCAAAATAAATAAAACTGCCAAAGCCACTACCACAGTGGCTTTAGACTTAAATAGTTTTTGAGTGAGATGTAGTTTGTTCAGCAGCAGTGCGATCGAAAAATAAGCCAAACATCGGATCGCCCAGGCAGTCTCGATCGCGCTAAACCTTACGATCGGGTATTTTTCGATATCGATCTTCAAATAAGTCGTTAAGCTTCCAAAAGCAATGCTAAAATCTTGTAGTTGAAACCCATTTTTAGAAACCTCAAGTAAACTGTATGAAATAGTACTAACTACCGCGATCGATATCAGCCCAAAAGTATTAATTCTCCATCTTACCAACAGTGGGATTACTAGTACCCACAAAGTTCCAGTCAATAATAGCGGTAAAAAATAGAGATGATAAGAAGCTCCACCAAAGAAAATAATCGATAAAGGATCTTGGAGTAATAGTTGTAGCCGTTCAGGTTTGTGAGCTAAACTAAAAATAAAGGCTCTAAAAGTAAAAAATATCATGCTCCACACTACATAAGGAATTAAAATCCGTTCCACCTTCGATCGCCAAAACCTAGCAGAATAAATCACATCTGGTTTAGCCGTCAAAAAATAGAAAGCTGTCGCCAGAAAAAATGGTACGGCAAAATAAAAAAATAGCCGAAATTCGATTGCCGCAGGATTGATCGGCAGCCCCCAAGTTTGGTCGCCTGAATGTACTAGAATTACGGCATAAGTTGATAATCCTCGGACGAGTTCGATCCCTAACAACTTTGGTTGTTTCATCTTCCAGAATCTAGAATAATATTTTCAAGTAGATTTATTTAGTAATCGCTCTGATTTTATTAACAGTCCAATCGATGAATTTTGGTCGAGCTTGTGGTGCATATAACCAGGTAATCGCTGGTGTAGCCAAAGGTAATGGTAGTAAACCAACCCAAATAAACCAAATACTATAAAATAATCGCTTTTGCCAGTTAAAATCTGAATACTTCCAGAGCGATCGAATGCCGCAATAAATTAAATTTACAGCGCGATCTTCAGGAATCGGGTGTGCGATCGGATCGAGCCGTAATGAGATAATTCGCGACCATAACCGACCGATCGATCTCTGTTCCAAATCGGCGGGATATTGATAACCAAATTCTTTAGCTTTGTGAACGATCAGGTCAAAGTTTTGAAGATCGTGTCGCACAAACCGCTGAAATTTGGCGGCTGTGACCGTCGATAATGCCCACTGATTGGAATCATGAATTCGGTAGGCACCCAACGGCTTATCGATCGCCGCCACCTTGCCATAAAAAGGCACCTGATATGACAGATAATCATCAGCCGTGAGCTTGTATTCGTCAGGGATCGGAAACAGTTTCTCCAGTGCATGACGATTTAGAGCATTACCACTGGTTGGCGTACTCACATAGCCACCTTTCTCCAAAATACCCTTCCACACCTCACCTTGAGCCAATGGTGATGTACCCTGCGGGGATGAGTATCCCAACGATTTACCAACTGTATCTACCACCATCAACCGATAATGCACCTTGGCAAGTTCGAGACTCCACACAGAGACAATGCGCTCGACCGCGTGCGGCAAGAGATAATCATCTGAATCTAAGAAGATGATAATATCGCCCTTACTACTCGCAAAACCACTATTAAAAGCTGCTGCCTGTTTGCCATTTGGCTGGAGGATCGATTTGATGCGACTGCCGTAACCAGCAATAATTTCACGGGATTTATCCGTAGAACCATCATCAACGACAATTACTTGGATCTGTTTATAGGTCTGATTTAAAGCACTATCGATCGCCTCTTTCAGAAAGCGATCGTAGTTATAGTTATTAATAATAATACTGACAGTTAGAGTTGGGTTCACAGGATTGTCTCCAGCAAATTTTTAACATGTAGTCCGGCAACTCGCCAATTTAGTCGCGACTCATATTCATTAAAAGCAGACAGAGCGAGTGCTTGGTAGTCTGCATAATCTCCAAATAAATTGGTAATGTAATCACAGTACTCAGAAATCTGGCTATCTGGGGCGAATAACCGACCATTGGCACCATTGCGAACGATCGTCGGGACACCACCTACCGTCGTCGATAAACAGGGTACTCCGAGGGCATTTGCTTCACTAAAGACGATCGGGGTGCAGTCTGCTAAAGTTGGTAAAATCAGAAAATGAGATTCGAGCAGTAGTTGGCTGATTCGATCTTGTCCGGCGGGGGTAGCTTTACTGATAAAGCCTAAAGGCTTCACAAAATCGGGGATCGGGGTATCGATGGCTGGGTCGCAACCAACGATCGTTAATTCAGTCGGCAATCCCAATTGGTTCAATTGTTTGGCTATTTCATAAGCGATATTGCCACCTTTTCTGACCCAATCTACGCCGAGAAATAGAAGCTTACAGCGATCTCTGGGTCGTGTGGCGATCTCATTTTGGATTGTTTTAGAAGTAAAAGGACTATTGATATTGGAGCCAAAGGAGACCACCTTGACCTTTGCTGGGTCAGCACCATAGTCGCGAATTGCCGACTCAGCCGCCCAGTCGGAAGAATAAATCGCTAACTGTGATTTTCGCAATGCCAGAGTTTCCATCTGATGCCAGTCGCGAATCGTCGAGTTGCTGAGATTGGAATAGATCGGGTAGAAATCTTTGATATTGGCAAAAGTTGCATCAGCCCAAAAAACGATCGGCTGACTACATTCGAGATAAGCAATCGGATTGACTGTCGCACTAAACACTATGTCCAACGGTGTCCGCGATCGATCGATCTTGTCACGAAGTTGATCGGCATAGGATCTCAGTCGCACTGGATTTGGATCGGTTTGGTAGTTTTTGCGATCGACTAATTTGTGATAGATCCGTTTTATCTTGAGGATGCCATTTAAGCCTAGTGGCTCGATGAGGGGACTGAGATAGTCTAAGGTAATTGATTGATTTTTAAGTGCCTGTGCAATGTAGTAACCCGTTCCCGACCACTCATTCGAGCCATTAAGTCTACTAGCATCATAGGTGGTCACATAAGCTAAATTCATGATAATTTACTTAATTTTCAGGATGAAATTACATTATGAAATTACATTGAGTTTGTCGATCGATCTTGCCCCAATACAACTTCTTTGTAGCTGCCCGCTTTAATGATTTTTCCCTGCTCAATTTGATAAATGCGATCGCAATGTTCGATCGTCGAAAGCCGATGAGCAATGATAATAACTGTATTACTGCCACTTAAAGCCTTCGTTGCCTCTGTCACCATCTGCTCGGTTTCAGTATCTAGTGCTGCTGTGGCTTCATCAAATACCAAGATTTGGCGTTGATGATAGAGTACGCGCGCAATTCCTACCCGCTGCCTTTGTCCGCCCGACAAGAGTACACCGCGTTCGCCAACAAGTGTCCCCAGACCATCGGGTAATTGTGCGACAACATCTTGCAACTGGGACATTTCGATGGCTTTGACTAGTCGATCTCGATCGATTAAATGGTCTGGCACTCCGAATGCAATATTGCGTTCTAGAGTGTCATCAGTCAGAAAAATTGTCTGAGGTACATAACCTAAGATATTTTGCCAAGCTCGGAGATCTTCATAGACCGAAATCCCATCAACCTCAATATCTCCCGAGTGCGGCTCGAACAGACCTAAAATTACATCTACCAAGGTTGTTTTTCCAGATCCAGATTTACCAATAATCCCGATCGATTGACCTTTACGAATTGCGAAAGAGATATCATCTAATGCCTGACGAGCGGTGTTGGGATATGCAAATGTGAGCTTGTTCAGAATAATTTGATGTTCAAACGACATCGATCGATCGTCACGGTCGGAGCTTAATAATTTTTGATGAGATCTGCCCCGATCGACACGAGCTGACTCACGTGCCTGTTCTAAGTTTTTGAGATCGAAGAATAACTTATCAACGGCAAAGGTATTAGATCTCACCATATTCAAGCTGGAAACCAAATTGCCAGAGGCTGGGAGCAGCCGGATCGATGCCAGCCCGAAAATGCCCAAGACACCACTGAGATTTTGACCGCTGTTGTTTAGGCTTACAAACAACAGGATAAAACCCACCAAAAATGTCAGCATAAATGCTTCAATCGCATAACGTGGCAGATTTCCGTAGCCCTGAGCTAGAGTGGCATTGGTCGCAAATTTCGCTGCTTGCTGCTCCATTTGGCGATCGAAATAAGATTCGCAGCCAATGACGCGAGTTTCTTTCAAGCCACCCAAACCGTGATTGAGAATCCGAATCATCTCACCAGAAGCTTGCCAGCCGTCTTGACTCCATCGAGCTAAGGACTGCTTCATCGCTCTGGACAGCGCAAACATCACGATCGCTAGCATCGCAATCAGAATTAATGCCATGGCGTTGGTCTGAACCAACAGAGCCATTAATGCAAATGTTACTAGCAAATTTGAGACCGATGTGAGCATTCCCATGACTACGCCGATACAGACATTATCAGTGGTAGTAGTGATATTCTGAATGAGTATTGCGGAATTCATGTTTAAGTGAAAGCTATATGGAGCTGCCAAATAAGCTTTCATCAACTTGCAAGACAAATCGCCTTTTAATTTGTATCCAAATTGAAAAACTGATTTTTGAGCGTGAAAGCTCAAAAATGCTTTCACATAGAAAGCCGCAATCACTATCAATCCCAAAGCTAGTAGAAATTGCGAGTCTGAGTTGAAGTTGAATTTTGTATAAGCTAGACTTAACCAGCTATTACTCCTAATCAAATCTGGATTGGTCGCGATCGCAATGAAAGGACCGATGATCCCAGTACCCAAAACTTCCAGCCCAGAAATAGAAATAAATGTAAAAATTATGATGACTAGCGATCGATGATGTCCCTGGGTCAGAAATAAAAGCTTAGATATCAATTTAATCATTTGTCATAACTTCCTGGTCATCAATATCAACTCTCACCTCGATCGGAAAGTTTGTTAAATTTGGTTTTGTAAATTTGGAGTGAACTGGATTGGCGATCGTCAAAAAAGTAATTATTACTGCTAATAAATTAGCCCACTATTGACTTTTTAGTTAAGCTCGATATTCTAGATCTGAGTGAGTAGATACTAGGACGCATTGAAATAAATGCTCGTCGAGCCTGTCGAAAAAGCTGTCGTTGCAAATTTGTCATACTACACCATTCTTGGTAAGCTGGCACTGCACTATTTAATAAAAAATCTTGCCATCTTTCCACCATAACCTCTGGCTGAGTTTCTTGGGCACGTTGCCACCCATTTTCAGCCATTCGATCGCGTAATTGAGGATCGGCTTTTAGTCTGGAGAGGGCCGCAATTACTTCTTCTAGCGAAGTTGCCTCTAAATAATCTAGATCGCTACTCCTTTCAGCCTGAAATGCTGACTCATGTCCCAAAATTGCCGGTACGCCTGAATGCCAAGCACTATAAAGTTTAGAAGCAGGCTTGCCGCGCCAATCATTTTCACGCCCCATGCTCCGAATTGCCAAAATTACATCGGTGCTACTATAGTCGTGCCATTCATCATGGTTGAGTTTTTTCTGAAATTTTAAGCCTAAATCCGTAAGTCGATCGTACCAAGCTGACGATCGAAACTCAGGGACTAAGTTTACCTCATTACCTAAAAAGGTCACATTTTCAAAGGTATCCCCCCGCTGGGAATCGCGGGGGATAATCGACGGTTGCGGCCAATGTGGTATAAAATGGCTCTCCCACAGTTCCAACGCCCGTCTCGGTATAGCTTGATGGGGATTTTGGACGACATGAAGCTGTGCGGCGGGATGTCTGTCCACATCTGCCCGCAAACACACCAGCAATAATTTAGCTCCAGGCTCAAAGGTATCTACCAAGTAGTCGCGATGCGTCACCACGATCCCTTCATTTGGCATTTCGGCCACCAACTGGCAGGGAAACCCAGCATCGTTGAGATAAAGATAGGTTTGCAATGTCCAAAAACAGCCACCGCTCTGCATCGGTGAGATCGAAGGCTGGGAACATTGCCACTGCCAATAGGAGCTAGCAGTTTGCGGCAAGCTACTGACACCTAGTTGAATGTGCGGGAAATAAAAATAAATTGGTGGTAAGTTTTGAGACATAGGAGACACGATCGACAGTAACAATCGGTTATGATTTGGTGCTAACAACTTGAATTTCTTGAATCGCTAAATTTAGTCCGCGCACATGTGCATCTTTAAATCGACGTTCGCGAGGATCTAATAGCCACCGTCGCACATAATTTAAAAGTTTGGCCTTCGGAGTATGGTTGATTGGGTACTTGCCCCGAAACGACTCTAGGATGGCGACAGAGTAAGATAGCCCTTCAATCAACTTTAATAGATACTCTTCTTGTAAGCGATTTGGTGGAATCAGATGTGTTAATTTCAGTGCCGAAAATATCCCCGTCCCAAAACCCAGATCGCAAGCTGTATATGCCAAATCGATATCTTCGCAAGCTGCGAGCGTTTTACCCGTCCGACCTAATTTAGCGCGGCGCGGATCTGTCTCAATTAGATGAGCGTACTTCTGGGCAACAGTCTTACGCACACAGAAACCCGCACCATAAGGGGTTGTCTCATCCTGATGGATTAAATTCGACCATTTATCCTCGTCGAACTCCCTGATTGCCAATTTGCACCAAAACGGCTGCGTCCAGGCTGGCGGCGGCTCCTCAAATTCAGCCACAGCTTGCCCGCCCCAAGCTCCCAGAATCGGCCATTTAGTACCGATCTGGTGGGCAATTTCTAAATAGTCTGAGTCCAAAACGTTGTCATCATCTACAAATACTAAGGTGTCAGCTTGTGCTGCTTGAATGCCACACAGACGAGCTGGTGTCAGCCCCAGTCGCTCCTCTCGAACGTGACGAGCATGAGGATGCCAACTGAGATCGACACGCCCGCAAAGTGTTTGAGTGCTGGCATTATCGACGATTAATAATTCCCACTCTGTCATCGGCAACGTCTGCGATTTCAACGCTGAGAGGACTCGATCGAAATATTCAATTCTGGGATTGTGTGTGCAGATAATTACACTCAAAACAGGTTTCATTTACACTGCCTCCGATGAATCGAGTAGCCATGACCGCATATACAACCTCGGAGATCGCGATCGAATAAATAATTATAAGATAAGAGGATCGTGTTCATCGTCGATTGACTGCCAGTTTTAAATTATGTGTGTTCAAGATAATAATTCTGCGGGAGCTTTAGTCGCCAATTCTGTAAAAAAATTGAGTAACTTAGGGTGTCGGTCGTATTGATGGATTACTGCTGGATATCGATTCCCGACCTTTACTAACTCTTGGCGATAATCAATCTCTAGTCCAGCAGCATCTTCAAGGCTAACTGTAGTAATAATTCCCTGCTGATTAGAAGTTAGTTCGAGTTCGAGTTCTTTTTCAAAAATTAAGTAAATATGGGCAGCTTGATCGTAGCCAAAATCTTGAAAGATCATTTGTGGGAGATGTCTCCACATCTCATCGCACAGTGCGGTCAAATAATCCTCAATTTTTGCTGCCGTTCCCAGTGTCACACCAGCACAGACAACTGGATTATCTGCAACTCTCTGCAAAACATCTCGACCATAAGCCGCCTCGATCCACTTGGATGTATAGCGTTCATTTTTGATAATTTCTGGCTCGATTCCAGAAATTAATTGCTCATCCACCAGCCTAAATGGGTTTTGTTGAATCACTACATCCCGACAATCTGTGAGTAAGACATTTTCAAAAATATTGGAGTGAGATTTCAAGACTTGGAGAGCAATAAAAAACCGCTCGTGAACGATTCGCACTGCTAATTGACCGATCGATCTCAATGGCACAAACATCGATGAGTAGCTACTTTTACTCAACTGTTGCGCCAACCAAGTGTAGGTAGGGCGGGTGCGATAATTAGCCAATCTCGAAAACTGTTTGCGGATGGCTGCATTGATATAGATCGGACAGACAAACGGATACTTAGCTCGGATTTTTTCGATCGACTGGCGATCTCGCCGATAGACAATCAGAAAAACCGTAGTATTAGGGCAATTTTTCTCGACCGACCAAAGAAAAATCTGGATATCTGATTGGGTATAGCCTGTAGCTGCCGTAATAATTGCATTCATACGTTCTTGCCTGAAATACATAATTTTGGAATCACTGTACTAGAGCATCAAGACTCTATGTGTCGAATCTTGATGCTCGCTCAATTAGCTCAGATTAGGCTGGTTTCCACCGACCGATGTCACCACCGTAGAGGCTAGCGTAGTAGAGATTGCCATCAGGGCCAGTCTGCATCTTCACGATATAGGGCAAGTTGTCAAATACTTGAGTAGATTTGACAGTGCCATTTGGATTAAAGAATGTTGTATATACAGTACCCAATCCCACATCGTTATAGAACAGTGCGCCATTATAAATTGATGGTAAGGTGTTCCCAGTATAGAAATCACCCATGATTAGGGCTGTAGTAGCTCGTCCGTCCGCGTTCTGACTAGCAGCGTGGTTGCGAGTCAATAATGGCCCTGTAACCGTTTGTCCGCTGTTGTAAAAGGCTTGAGCTTGAGGTAGAGTGCTATATCCCAAATTTTGGGATGGGCCTTCAAAGTAAGGCCAACCAAAGTTAGCTCCTTTCGTGGCGACATCGATCTCCTCCCAAGTATTCCAACCGACATCGCCAAGATAGGGAGTACCTGTAGTGGGGTTGATGGTAAAACGGAAGGGATTCCGCAGACCTAGACTCCAAACTTTCGATCGATTGCTGTCGAGATTACCATTGGTAAACGGATTGTCCGCATAGCCTTCTCCGGTAAGGGGATTAATCCGTAACAGTTTGCCAGATAAATTATCGACATCCTGAACGCGAGTTGACCGCCAGTCCACTCCATTGTATGAAGTTCCATCCCCAACTGTCACAAACAAAGATCCGTCTAACCCAAATTTTAGCTGCCCGACACTATGGCTGGTACTATCTCCGGCCAAGTAGTCACGGATATTATTGTTGTTCTCAAAGTTAGTATCAGTGGCAGAATAATCCCGACCAATGTTGCTATCATCTGGGTCTTCAATCAGGCTAGCTAGCGGAGTAATCGTCGAACCATTAGCAATCCCAGAGGGGAGGGTACTAAAGTCAATATTACTATCCACGTCGGGACGGCTCGTGTACTGCCAAAGACTATTCTTGCCTAGCAATACCACTTCACTGTTGGCTAATGCTGTGGTGTAGTTTGTGGATGGGTCAGCAGTGACCCGAATCAGGCGGGCGGGGCGATTGCCACTGCCATCGGGAGCGGCTAAACCAGTCTGCCCCTGAGTTTGTGGGGGATCGTAGGTGAACAGGAGATAAACATAATCTCGACCTTGATTTTTGCCAAAGGACGGATCGACAGCCAGCCCTAGCAGTCCGCGATCTGCGACATTATTGACCTGACTGGAGATATCGATAAAGGGTGTAGACCTCAGCCCTGGACTCAACGGTAATGGTACTGGGGTAATGTTGATAGGAGTCTGAACAACAGTTCTGACTACGCCACTTTGTTCGGCGACGAACATTAATCGACCATCTGGCGACCAATCAAAGTTAGTGGGCTGGTTCAATCCACCCACAACCTGCTCCCGTGGTAATGCGACTAATGGAGGAGGTGGGGGCGTGTATGCGCCCACTACTAGTTGGGCTGATGCCCAGTCACCGTGATCGGAACCCCCACCATTGCCGCTATCATTAACGATTAGTGTCAAAGTTTGTTTGCCTGTGACATCGACATTTGCCAACTGCGTATTACTGAGGCCTGTCATGACTCCACTGTCGAATAGTAACAACCCATCTGCCAAAATTTGGAAGACGATGGAGCCGTTGACACCAACTTCATCATCGACCCCAACATAGGCAAAGAAGCTATTATAAGCTCCGCCGAGATTGTAGGTAATCTGCGAGTTGGCGTGGACACCGACACCTTTGGCATAGGAGACCCCACCCAGTGATAGGGTGGCACCATCGCCTGCGGCTTGTTCGCCGTTGCTTTTATCGCGTTCGACTGGCCCCCAGCCATTGGTTGACGTGGCAAAAGGCAGATCGCTCAGATAGGTTAAGACTGGCCCAGCATTATCTTTAATGGCAATTGAGGCAGTCCGCGAGGGGCCAAGATCGGCACCTGTCGGATTCTGGATCAACAGACTGACCGTTTTATCCGTGTTGGGCGTATTATCGTTGAGAGTCTGGACGGCGATCGTTTTTTGGGTTTCGCCCGGTGCGAAGGTCAAGGTAGCTAGCGGCAACGGTACATAATTGACATTAGGAACGGCAGTTGAGTTACCGCCAGTAAAATACTCGAGCGTTGCTGTGCCAGTTGTATCGCCCTGTCGATTAATGAGAATGTTGACAATCCCACCTTCTGTCACCTGAGAGCTATTGTTACCAACTACGAAGATCGATTCTACCGTGTTTTGAAAGGTGCCGAGTAGGGTGTCAGCCGTTGTGGTGTTACCAAGTGTATCTCGCACTTCCCCCGCAAATAGAGTCGCGGTGTAGGTGCCTCGATCGTTCCAATTCCAGATGCCATCGGGTGCTGTAATCTGATACGTAGCTGTTACCGATGGATTGTTCGTGTTGGGCGTGACGCTGACTAGTTGGGCGAGTTGGGAAAATCCATTTGGCCCAGTCACCCGGATATCGCTGCTGGACGTGGTGCCATTAATAGTACTGACATTGACCGCAGTGGCATCTGTATAGACCACACTAAAGGTATAAGGGGCAGAAATGCTGGTATTAATTGTTGCGGCAGTTAAGGTCGGTGTTGGGGGGCTATTATCGGGGCCTACTGGTGCTGATGTCAATCGCGCATTCGCCCAGTCACCATGATCGGAGGCAATGCCATTCCCCCCATCCGTTACGATCAATCTGAGGTTTTGCTTACCAGTAACATCCACATCGACGGTTTTGGTCGCCGTTGCACCTGTCATCAGGCCACTATCATAAATCTGGACACCATCAGCCAATACTTGAAACACCACCGAGCCATTATTGCCGACTTCATCATCTACGCCAATATCGGATCTAAACCGATTGTAATTTCCGCCCAAGGCGTAAGTCGTATCCGAGCCAGCGTGAACTCCCAATCCTTTGGCATAAGTCACACCATTTAGCGTCAAGGTGTTGCCGTCAGTGGCACCTTGTTCGCCGTTGGATTTATCTCGTTCGATCGCTCCATATCCATTAGTTGCGGCGGTTGCGGTTAAGTCACTCAGGAATGTGGTGGTAGTATTGCTCACCGCTACAGAGAAAGTGCCTAAAGTAGCCGCAGCCAGCGGATTAGTGCTAGTGTCCCTAACTTGGTTACTTTGCGCTGCTACGGTATAAGTCCCAGCTTCATTGGCATCCCAGCCGCCACCTGGTGGTGCAATCCTATATGTTGCCGTCACTGGCGAACCATTAGTAGTGGGAGTCGCACTGATAAAGGTGGCGAGTTGAGAGTAGCTATTTGGCCCAGTCACTAATAGGTCAGTCGAATCAAGAGTACTTACATTCACTGCCGCGTTGTCGCTGTAAGTGACGGTGAAGGTATAAGGAGTCGTGCTATTGGGTGTGGTGGTAAAAGGGTTGGCTGTGAGAGTGGCAGTAGGTGCGGTGGTATCTGGTGCGGGTGGTCCACTCTCTAAGCGGGCATTCGCCCAGTCAGCATGATCGGAGGCGACCCCATTGCCACCATCGGTAACGATCAATCTGAGGTTTTGTTTGCCCGTGACATCTAAGTCTAAGGTTTTGGTCGCCGTCGCACCTGTCATCAAGCCACTATCATAAATCTGGACACCATCGGCCAATACTTGGAAGACAACCGAACCGTTATTGCCGACTTCATCGTCTACGCCGATATCAGAGATGAACCGAGTATAGTTGCCACCTAGTGCGTAGGTGGTATCAGAACTTGCATGGACTCCCAATCCTTTGGCATAAGTTACACCATTGAGCGTTAAGGTGTTACCATCAGTGGCACCTTGTTCGCCGTTGGATTTATCTCGTTCGATCGCGCCCCAACCATTGGTAGCGGCGGTTGCGGTTAAATCGCTCAGGAATATGGTGGCTAATAGTCCGCTGTATGTGTTGATGAAAGATGATGAGAATGGACTTTGTGTTTCGATCGAGCCTGTGGCGTACTCTAGATTCCAGTTACCGCCTCTAGCAGCATTACCAGTCAGATCTCTAGATGCGGCCACGTCGGCACCTGTTAAATTACCGATCTTGTCGATGAAGGCTTGTCCAGATGCTCCCGCAGCAACATTACAGCCGTAAATCAGGATATCTGCTTCTGAGCTGAGAGCTGTTTTCCACTGCTGGAGATCGTGGGTATATTGTGATAGGGAGTTGGCGTTGAGCGAACTGTTTCCCAGTTGCAGATTGGCAACACTTCCGTGGGAGATAATATCAATGCCTGATAATCCCCGATAGTTTTTGAGAGCTTCAGTGATTTGGGTTATCCCGTCACGGGTGGGATCTAAGAAGATTTTGACATCCGACTTGAGGTTTGCCATTACCGATCTGGCATCATCAATACTAGGATCGACAAACGCAATTGTGTGCGGACTAATTAAGTTACGCCCAGAAATTGGTGGCAATGCTAACGGGTTGGCGAATTGCTGCGGTGTTAGGAGCGATTCAACTGTCTGGTTCGCAAAATAATTATCTGAGTTCATAACACTTTCTATGTTGTTTGGGATAAATGTAAGCTGCCTCGATCTTTAGATCGCATCTAAGATTTTTTAGAGAGGTATAGTGTATGGATAAATGTTAATTAGATGTTTGACAGCTTATGGTCTAACGATCGCCACTTTCTAAAAAGATATTGTCGGTAGCAAGAGACGAATCTCCGATCGAGAAGTAAATTACGATCGACATCAATATCGCTGCTAAATTTAATGTGGAGGAGATCGCTAAATTGTGTCGATGCAAATTATCTTTACAACTAGAGTGACAACATAGCTAGACTGAAGTAAATCAAACGATCGAAGTAGTAAAGTTGCACTTAACCGATCGTCTAACTTGAGGCTCGATCGAGGCTTATGCCATGACTGTTCACCTGCATCTTGCGAATGTGCTGTGACCTAACTATCGTATCAAAGACTCTTAAATGTAAATACGTAGAACGACGTAAAAAATTATAACGATGTGAAGATCGGGCGATCGATTCACTAGTACTGAGCGGCTTAAATAGAGGTACTGTTTAAGCCGCCAACGGTTTACCCTTGTAAGTCCATTTAAACGGCTTCGCCATCGTGAGATTGAAGTATTCAACAAAGTCTAGAATTCGTTGTTTAAGATCGTCTTTACTAACAAAGTTTCCCCGTAGCAACAGTTTCCGCGCTGGGCGGGTGACCCGCCACGCTACCAAAATACTAAACCAGATCTCGATTTGATTGAGCCAAGAACAATGTTTTGGCGTCTGTCAAGAATTCGGCGCGACTGGGCATCGAGTTCATAGTACAGCGGTTTGCAAGCATGTGGGGGACACTTTAAATATTGAACCTAATCTCTAAAAAAGCTTTGAAGAATAGCTGTCCCGCACCAACCTGCAAACCGCTGTAGTTTACCTAAAAGTTCACGATCTTGGCTTGAGGCTAAACTCAATCGAGTCTAGCCATACGATCGCTGATGGCTGTTCATTACTTAGTATGCTGATTTGCGCTCAGAGTGATAGCTGGCGAGGGATCGATCCTAAAATCTATTGCTGTTAGATTTTTTAGCTATTTTTGGCTTAATAGCAATGGTTTGAGGACAACAAGCCGCGATCGGCATACCAGGTAATGAACAGCCATCATAGCAGATACAGAAATTAGTCATTGTGCTGAGTCACGTTTTTGAAGTGGTTGGTATAGTGGTAGGACTAGTAATCGATCGATCTTAAAACAGCGGTGCAGGTAGGCTCGATCGGCGATGAGAATGCCATCTTCAACTAACAGCCTCGACGATCGGCTCATTGTTTGAGTTAGGAACATTGCCAACTAGCAACAAGCGCATAAATCCTGTCAAGTATTTTAACCTGCTGAGAATTTTTAAAAAATAGCGATCGATGAACATTATTATCAAGCAAGACGCCAATTCTGACCAAACCGATCTGCAAATAGATAATCCGAAACAGCGATTGCCGAGTGTGACTACGGCAAATGCCGCAGTCACACTCGGCAACAGTGCTGATGAAGGCGGTCTCGATCTCGGTCGAGTACTCGGTACGATCCAGCGACGACTGTGGATCGTGGCGGCGATCGTCCCGATTGTATTGGGTGCGACGATCGCTTGGAACCGGACTCGACCACCAGCTTATGATGGTAGCTTCAGAATTTTGGTCGAGCCTGTTACCGCCGAAAGTCAAGTAGTGTCCTCGCTCAAGGGCAACCAAACCAGTGTCGAATCGCAAGATTTGGGGAACGCTCAATCCTCAAAAACTACTATGGATTATCCAACTCAAATTCAGCTCTTACTAAGTGATAAATTACTGCTCCCAGTAGTCGCGCAACTGCAACCTATCTATCCAACACTTTCTTACGAACTCCTCAAAGAATCTTTAACTATCAGTCGCTTTAAAGAACAAACAGAAACAAAAATTCTGGAAGTTCGTTATCGTTCGGCTTCCGAAGCTCAGACCAAACAGGTACTGGATCTGGTGTCGAATACTTATATCAAATACAGTTTGAGCGAACGACAAACAAACGTCCGCCGAGCAGTAAAATTTGTCGATGCCCAACTACCCAAAGTCAAAACGCAAGTCCGCGATCTAGAATTGGCATTACAGACATTTCGGGAGCAGCATCAACTAATCGATCCGACGATAATGGGATCGCAAATAGGCAATCGCATGAGCAATACTCAGCAAGAGCAACTCACAACTCAAGTAGAATTAGCCAAAGCAAAACAACTCTATCGCTCTCTCGCCCAGCAGATTCAGCTCCAACCCAAAGGTGCCGAAGCAGCTTCTGTACTCAGCGATGCACCTGGGTATCAGCAATTGCTCAAGCAACTGCAAGAGCTGGATGTAGAGCTACAGACCCTCTCTGCCGAGCTGACAGATGAGCATCCCAAAATTATTACGCTGCGAGAGAAGAGGAGCAAGCTTTTACCACTAATCCAGCAAAAAGCCAATGATGCCCTGGGTACTAACTTATCGGGGAGCATTCCCAACGCCCAATCTTTACCCTACCAAAATTCCTTACGACAAGACCTTAACAAGCAGTTTTTGGCGGCCCAAACCCAAGTCCAAGTACTAGAAGCAAAGCTCAAGGAACTCAATGGAGCCACCCAAAACTTAGCAGGTCAAACAGGCGAACTCCCGATCGTCACCCGTCAATATGAAAATCTCCAACGACAGTTGAAAATTGCCACCGAACAACTGAGTAAGTTCTTGCAAAAACGCGAAGAATTGACGATCGATGCCGCTCGGCAAGAGGTACTGTGGGAGCTAATCGCACCACCTACGGTCAAAAAGGTGTCATCAGCTAGTTTAGTCAGCGATCTAGTATTGGGTTCGGTAGTGGGCTTATTATTGGGTGTGGGTACCGTGTTAATGTTAGAAAAAATGAATGATGTTATTTATTCATTAAAAGATTTATCTGAAGAAGTTAATTTACCAATTTTGGGGATGATTCCCAATCGCGATGATGAATATAAATCAGTCGATAGATCTAAAAATATCCAGTATGAGAAAATAGCTTATTCATTGACACATGAGGAAGGTGAAGAATACCATCCTCATGGGCACAATCGCTATCTATTTTCACCATTTATCGAGGCTTTTCGCGCCCTAAACTCGCAAATCCGGCTATTGAGTCCAGATCTACCGATTCGATCGCTAGTTATCGGTTCGTCACTACCAGATGAAGGCAAAACCACGATTGCGATTCAACTAGCTCAAGCGGCGGCAGCAATGGGTCAGCGGGTATTGTTGGTCAATACTGACTTACGAAAGCCTAGCTTACAAAATCTAGTCGATCTACAGCATAATAATTTAATTAATGGTTTGACTGACATCATTGCTGGAAAAGCCCAATTGATGGATACAGTTCAACAGTTGCCAGGTGGAGAAAACTTGTATGTACTCTTATCAGGTTCGATCGCACTCGACCCGACCAGTATTCTGAGTTCAAAAAAGATGCAGTCACTGATGCGAGATTGTCGGCGCAATTTCGATCTAGTTATTTATGATACTGTACCGCTCAGTTTCGCTGACTCACTATTATTAATTCCCCAGACAGATGGATTATTAATGGTAACTAGACTTGGTAAAACTAACCGTGATGTGTTACGAAACTCATTGAGAACATTGGAGGTATCTAAAGTTGCTGTTTTGGGTCTGGTCGTCAATATGACGAGCAACAGTCAGTCTCTAAGAGTCGATCGTGTTCAACAAGTAGTAGAAGTTTAAATTTCAAAAAAATAGCTTAACCATCTCTATTAATTGAGATGGAGTTGTTTGTCACAACACAAAATATTCGATCGCATATGTTAACTATTATTAATTCAATGGATCGGGATAATATTCCGACTCAAGAGATCGTTGGTACTCCAGTCTGCTGCTTATCATTTAATGAGCAAATTGACACAATCGTCAACTGGGCAAAAGATCGCCAGAGTAAGATGGTTTGTGTCGCTAATGTCCATATGCTAATTGAAGCTTGGCAAAACTCCGACTTTGCGAAGGTATTGAGACACGCCGCGCTCGTCACACCAGATGGTATCCCACTGGTGTGGATGTTGAAATTGACGGGAGCCGAACAAGCGCAGCGAGTTGCTGGGATGGATATTTTGCTGGCGACTTGCGAACGCGCAGCTCAAGCTCAAATAAGTATTTTTCTATTAGGCTCTACGCCTGATGTCCTGAGTAGGATTCACCAACGATTGACTACTGAGTTTCCGCGATTAAAAATCGCTGGTACAAACTCGCCATCTTTTGGTTCGATCGATCCTACCGCAGACCTAAATACAATCCAAATCATCAATACCAGTGGCGCGGGGATTGTCTTTGTAGCACTCGGTTGTCCAAAACAAGAATTGTGGATGGCACAATATCAAGACAAGATTCAAGCCGTAACCATCGGTGTCGGAGCGGTATTTCCTGTTTATGCTGGCACATTAAAGCACGCTCCTAAATTTATCAGATCTGCTGGTTTTGAGTGGTTATTTCGACTCATTCAGGAACCCCGACGATTGTGGAAGCGTTACGCCAGCACTATCCCCATCTTTATCTGGCTGGCTCTGAAGCAGATTGTCAAAAATAAAGCAGGTATTGCTGGAGGATCGGCGAAAATAAAATAATGGTGTCTTCTGACTACCGATCGAATGATGACTCCTCAACAGCAACAGAAAATTCAAACTCACATCGATGCTATTGCAGCGATCGTTAATAACTTTATTTAGGGCAAAGTCTTGCTATGACCTCAACAAATACTGTGCTGTGCTGGCTAAAGAGTTTCCGTTTGCCAACCAACTCAATTCGATGGCACGTCAAGCAGCAGCCGAACGTGCTTGGGCATCAATCCAACGTTTTTACGACAACTGCAAAGGTAAGGTCGATGGCAAAAAGGGGTTTCCCCAATTCCAGAAAGATTGCCGCTCAGTCGAGTATAAAACTTCTGGATGGGCTTTAAGTGATGACCGTAAATCGATCGCATTCACTGATAAGAAAGGAATCGGACGACTAAAGCTTAAAGGTACTCGCGATCTAGGCTTCTACCAACCAGACCAAATCAAACGGGTCAGGCTGGTAAAAAGAGCCGATGGGTACTACGTTCAATTTTGCATCGCTGTTGACCGAACAGAGATTTTACCCGCCACTGGTAACACGATTGGATTAGATGTAGGACTGAAAAGCTTCTACACTGACTCCAATGGTTTAGAGGTTGAAAACCCTAAATTCTACCGTGCTGTTGAAGTGAAGATGAAACGGGCGCAACGTCTGGTTTCTCGCAAAGTTAAAGTGATGGGCGGGGGACCCGCCCAGTGTTCAAGTAATCGCATCAAATCTCGAATTAAGCTAGGTAGAATCCACCTTAAAATAAGTCGGCAACGTAAAGATCACGCTATTGAATTGGCGCGGTGCGTAATCCAGTCTAACGACTTGGTAGCCTATGAAGATTTGAGAGTGAGAAACATGGTGAAGAACCATTGTTTAGCGAAATCGATCTCTGATGCGGGATGGTATCAATTTAGAGTTTGGTTAGAAACTTTTGGGCGAATCTTTGGTCGGGTAACAATTGCAGTGAATCCAGCCTATACCAGCCAAGAATGTTCTAGCTGTGGTGTAATTGTGAAAAAGTCGTTGTCTACTCGTACCCATGCTTGTCAGTGTGGCTGTGTGCTAGATCGACATCATAATGCCGCGCTCAATATATTGACCAAAGCAATAAATACGACGGGGCACGTCGGAATTTCTGTACTCGATTGCTGGTCGGGTGACCCGCCCAGTACAGTAAACGCTTCTGGAGACATACCCTCTACTCCTTCTGGTGCAAACCTGAAAGGGCAAGGTGCGTCGCTGAGAAAAGAATCCCCTCGCCTTTAGGCAGGGGAGTGTCAACTAAAAGTCAATTGTTTCAATTAGGAAAACACGAACTGACTGGAATTACCTAGATTCAAGCTACTAGCTTGAATCCCCGTCAAGATGGCCAGAGTTTTACCGCCAAAATCGATGTCGGTATTCGCACCAACTTGATTTAATTTCAGCGTGGTAGCACTGATGCCCAAGCTCTTGGAACCGAGAATCCCGATAACATCGGTACCGATTTGGAAATCAACGATCGTATTCGCAGCAGATGGCAGTTCGGCATTAGCGATCCAGAATTGGTCGGCACCAGCACCGCCAGAGAGGAGATTACCGCCGCCAGTACCGACAAATAACTTGTCGTTACCATCGCCACCTAGAGCGCGACCATTGGTGCCCAGGAAGATGGTATCGTTACCAGCACCGCCAGAAATTCGGTAATCTTTGGCATCCGACGCTTCAAAAATATCATCGCCACCACTGCCGAAAGCTCGTTCGCGGAGCGTCTCTGAAAGAGAATCGCCATTAGCAAGATAAATTATGTCATTACCGCTACCGAGATCGACGCGATTGTTACCAGCAAGGGCACCCGCGATCGCGATATCCACGCTATCGTTACCGGAACCTGTGAATACGATGTCATTAATACCGTCGAATCCTGGTGTCACACCAGCAATGAAATTATCAGCACCTGCTGTACCAGCAACTAAGCTAGTGGGATTGACAGGCGGCGGCGCGATGACGGTATCCTTCCGCGCGGCGAGGTTTTGAATCCGTTCGTCTAGTGCGGGAGCGGTATCGGCTTGGGTAAATGGCTTGGCAGAATTGGGGAAATTCTTGGCGAGGTATTCGGCTAGGGCATCCTGTTCGGAACCGAAGGCGGCAAAATTAGCCTTGCGGAAGCTGGTGGGTTCGATTAGTGCCGTGTCTTGTTTGCCGTTACCATTGAGGTCTTCGATTGGCTCAAAGCCGTTGTTATTGGTATCGGTTTCGCCGAGCAGGTCTACTCGATCGAACAGGGTAGGATTGGCAGTTTGGAAGGCTGGGAAGGGATAATTGTCGCCGCCACTTGCCAAGAAATTGAGGGTAATAACGCGGAAGGTGCGGCTGGGATTGCCGACGACTTCACTATTTTGGGCGACTACCTGTTGGATACCGCCTGGAGTTTCTGGCTCTACGGTTAGGGATAAAACGCGATCGCCAACCGGACGAGTCGCATCGAAGCTGAATTTAATCCCACCAAACTGTCCGAATTGTCCGGGGGTGGCACCTGGAGCAGTCCCGGCGACCGAATGTTCGATTGTCTGTAAGAGTTGTGCCGCTGTCAGGGTGACTAGGGTTAAGCCATTATTAAAGCGGAGGGAGTTGGTGATGTCCAGTTGGGAGATATCACCTGCGGCTTTATTTGCTAGAGGATTGGCTGATGGTGGTGATTTGATGGCATCACTGGCATTGGTACCGCCTGTGGGGAAAGTGATGACCCCGATATTGTCGCGAATCCCGCCACCGTTTTTGATGGAGATACTGACAGTCGGATCTAGAGCCTTGGCGATCGCTAAATTGGCATCAGCACTAAGATTCCCGAAGTTGGTTTCTTGGGTGCGGACATCATTGCGGGTACCATTGAGGAAGACAGTGGTATTTCCGAAGATCGCGCCATCTTGAGAGGCGACGACGGTTTTGAGCTTATTGACGATCGATTGGATTTCGGGATCGACTAGTGCTTGAGCGTTGAGTCTAGCAACTCCCGCAGCATCGGTGGCGTAAGCACCACTAATAATTGGATCGTAGCTAGTAGGAACGATATTCCCATTATCATCAAAATCGACCACTAACCGACCGACATATTTATAGTTACCATCAGTATTAATCAAGGCGATCGATTTACCGTCAGCACCTGTCAAGAATGTCGGATACTGACCTTGATTGGTATCTCCGGCGCGGAGGATATCATTACTGTCAAATAAGCGGGTATTTGAACCGCCAGCCATGATGATATCGACATTTTTCAACCGTTTGGCTAGCTCTGTCTCGATCGAGATTTGCTGCATGTGCGCCATGACAATGACTTTATTCATGTCAGGATTGGCAGCTAGCAGCGCATCCACATCGGTCTGAATCACTACAGCCAAGGCATCGAGTTCGCCAGCCGTAGGCGTACCACCAAAGGTAGCCGGACTAACTGCTACATTGCCAGGACTAGAAATATTCCGCAGTGTCGGCGTAGTCGCACCAACGATCCCAATCTTTTGACCGTTAACACTGATAAAAGTAGTACCTGCAATTTTGCCAGCAATTTTACTGGCTTCTTGACCGTCAGCGGTAACTAGGGGGGCAAGGTTAGCATCGGGGGCAAAGTTGAGGTTGCCACTTAGATAGGGGAACGCTGCACCAGGATAGGCGGGGAAAGCGGGCAGCGTTCCAGTTGCGGCAATTGCCGCTCCTGGTTTCAATAAATTAGCAACCAAGGTTGTACCCAAGTCAAACTCGTGATTCCCAAAGGTAATCGCTTGTACGCCCAGTTCATTTTGAATCAGGATATCCGCCCGTCCCTGTCCACCAAAGGCGAATTCGCTGGCATTGAGGAAAGCACCAGGGATATAAGCGTCACCGGAGGAGAGGATCAGGGTATTCGGAAAGTCGGGCGCGGTATCCGCATCACTACCATCTTGATTTTTGAGCGCGTTCAGGACTGCTGACAGACGCGGCGCATCTTCTAGGGCGGGAACGCCCGCTTCTTGGTCGGCAAAATGTAGCAGTTGAAGTTTAAACATACCTGTAGGAGATGGTGTAGTTGTACTGGCGATCGAACCTGGAGAACCAATCTCAATTTTGTCAGCAGCGAGGACGGCACCGTTAGTCCCAGCCACACTCAAAGTAGAGATAGTTGGTAGGGTTGTAGTCCCACCGAGTCCAGCCCTATTATCAAATGTGGCAAACGGGGAAGCTGTTGGGCTAGCACCGAAGCTAATACCTGTAACTAGGCTGCCAGCGGCATTATAGAGACTTACCGAGTCACCGCCAGTGCTCAGACCGATGCCCGCACCAGTGTAACTCCCGATCGTCAAGCCACTAGGAACAGTGTTGCCAAACCAGGCAGTCTGGAAGGCAGTTTTGGCGGCGGCGAGGTCGGTAGCTTCAATAAATACTACCGATTGCCCAGGTGCGATACTAGAGACACCATTGAGGGCGACCGCTGAGGCGAAGGAGTTGGAGTTGTCATCGACCTTCCAGCCAGTGATATCCACCGCAGTGGTACCAGTATTGGTGACTTCAAACCAGTCAGCAGCATAAGGAGCATTACCACTCGCCCAAGGTGTTACCTCGGAGATGAACAGATTTGGATTGGGTGCTGGAGCTGGTATTGGGGTTGGGGTCGGTGTTGGTGTCGGATTTGGGTTTGGATTTGGAGTACCTGTAGACGGTGCATAGACCCAAAGCTGGGGTCGATCGATACTACCGCCACCATTTTCACTGACAACGTACAGATTGCCATTTTTGTCCACAGTCAGCCCTTCATGCTGCTGGTCGGCAACAGATAATGGATTACCAGCATCTGTCGCGATCGTTAACGAACTCAAGATTTTACCAGTGCGATCGACTTCGACGATTTTGCCGGAGGCTTGACTGAGTAACAGCAGGTTGCCAGCATCAGCTTGGCCATTGAGAGCCGTGACATTTGACAAGGCATACACATCCGCCAAGTCGGACAGCCCCGCCAAAGCTGGATCGAAGAGATTAGTCGAGTTAACAGTAGTCGGCGCACCATTACTAGCAGTACCCGCTGCAAAATTAATCGTGGTTTGAAATACGCCTTGTGGTGATTCTTCCTTAACGGCGATGTAGCCATTCGTCTGCGGATCGTAACTAATCCCTTCAATGCCGATATTGCCGATCGTGGTACCGAGTTTGACGGTTTGGGTATTGGCTCTAGTGAGGGTCGTGTCCTTGACATAAGTAAACGAAACAGCTTGGCGATCGCGTTCTTCGACCATCACAAATTTACCACCACCGATGTAGGTTAAACCTTCGAGATCGTAAAATTCCGTACCTTGGGGACTACCCCCCGCAGCTAAGGTCATCGAGTCGATTAATTTCCCCGTCTTGTCCACTTGCACGATCGATTTACTCCCATCGCCAACGACGAATAACGTGTCGGTATCCACGTTGTAAGTCACGGCGGAGACTTCCTGCGCCAGCAAGCTACCAGCAGGTGCTGTAGTCCGAGTCGGTTCGGGCAGATCGTAGCGACCGATGCGGGTATAAGTAGACAAGTCAATCCCAGCTAATGCGGGGGGAGTTGTCGCCGTAATATAACGTCCGGGGTTGCCGACATCGCCACCAGTGGCAGTTACCGAACCTTGAATATCGCCAACGACAGACAACTTCCATTTGGTCGTGTCATTTGTGCCGAGGTTGGCAACTTCCGTCCACGCACTGACGTTTTGGGTACGCGGCGAACCTGCAATCGTCTCATCGTTGTAGGTCAATCGATCGACCAATGCACCACTAGGATCGTAAATATTAATTTCATCAGCACGTCCCAAAGGTTGATTGGAGCCACCAAGGACTTTGACAGTAGGAATATTCCACGCTGTCCGAAAAGTCGCTTCAGCAGCTTCGGCGACGATGGCTGATACACCAGCATTCAAAATCCCTAAACCAGTTAACGAAAATGAACCAGCGGTGCGGGTATTGTCATCAAAACTCCAACCCGTCAGATCGATCGGGGTGGTACCAGTATTGGTTAGCTCAAAAAATTCGCCATTAGCGGCAGTATAGGAATATTCAGTAATCCGGATCGCCATAATTTAGGTAATGTGAATAAAGGTTAGAAACTGCGATCGGCTGTAAAGATGAGGGCAGATCGAAAACTTAAAAATTGCATGTCAACTTAAACCACGACTTTGCTCTAAATAGAGTGTCGTAATTTACGATCGGAGCAACTTCTAACTAGATAAACTAAATTTATCTGTGCTATATTTGCTATTTGAAAATATTGAGAGCAGCTCTGAAACCTTGCACCCAAGCTCTCCCTGACGTTTTTGTTGCAAAATAATGTTAAATAGATAGTTCGATCGCCATTAAGTTGCTATACATTATCAATTTTTATTTAGCTAATAATTTCTTACCAAAATGATAGCACTACTGAGATAATCTAATATTAAGCTTGCTCGATCGATAGATTAAGAACAAATTAACAAATCTAGAGATCGTCAGAATATTTGCCCGCGATCGCTGGCTTAATGGCAACAAAGCGATCGCAAAGTAACGATTTGCTGGCGCAACGCTGCGCGAACGCAATTGGAAATGGCGGGCATCAGTCTGTGCTGACAAAAGTAGGGGGTTATTTTACTGATGTCTTTCGATCGATTTCATCTCTCCCCTGTTCGGATATTCATGTCTTCTTTTATTGATGCGATACCTTGCGGATATCATTGATAACGATCTACTTTTTACGAGTTGCGATTGCGATTTTTGCACCCGGAATTTGTTGCACCCGATCCATCACCGCAACGGCTGAACCCATATTTGCTTTTTCATCAGCATTAATCACGACTAAGACGGTTTTTTTCTGATTGACTGAGGCACGAATTTGCTCGGTCAAAGCATCAAGCGTTGTTGGTTTGCGGTTTAGACTCAACTGACTTTGAGCATCGATTATGACTGTCAATCGCTCTGGCTCGATTGTTTTTTTTCCAGCACTTGCTTGGGGCAGATTCACTGGTAATCCTTCAGCATTAGTTAAAAATAAGCTTGCCAGAATAAAGAACGTCAACAGCGTGAATATCACATCAAGTAAGGGCACGATGTTAATTTGCGCCGGAATTTCAGGATCTTTCGGTAAATTCATAGTTTTGCTTTGATTGTTGATGACGACGGTGGAATAATTCTAAGTATCCGCCATATTCCTCGATCCTGCCGATCTCACGCTGATATAATCCTCGAAAAATACTCGCAAGTGTGATGGTCATAATACCGACTATCAATCCAAACGAAGTTGCGATTAAATCTTCACTGATACCCTCAGTCAAACCTGCTTTATTGGTAGCACCAAGATTTCCAATTTGGATTGATGAAAAAGTCTTAATCAATCCAAAGATGGTTCCTTGTAGTCCAAGCAAGGGAGCAAGTCCGACGATCGTATCAAAGATATGATTGAATCGCTTCAGCAGCGGGATTTCAACTTTAGATTCAGTTTCCAATGCCAACCGAAACTCTTCTGGCGTGAGATCGTCAAACTTCAAAGCAAAATAGAAAATTCGGGCGATCGGTAAATCGATATTTTTCTTCAGTGTTTCTAAAGCACTAACGATATTATTTGACTCGTATAGGTTTAAAACATCCATAGCAACCCGTCGCTGACGCTTATAGATTTTTAACCAAAAAATTGTCCGCTCGGTCGCTAATGTGACTGCCAAAACCGAACAGATGAGCAGGGGATACATGACAATGCCACCTGCTTCAAATATGCCCAGGATTCCACCTGTTCCCATTTATCTCTCCTTAATAATCAAGCGACTAAAAATTAGCGAACGCGGTGTGCGACTTACATTCCGCAAGCCTCGATCTTCTGTGAAGCAGCCATCGAAGCCTATCTCCATCGAACAAGCGAGACATCTATCGCACATTGAATTAGTTAATAAATATATCACACAGATGATAAAGATTCTCAATAATTTTTTTCAATGGGATTGTTTCAGTTTTGCCAATTTCATCAAGAGCGATCCTCTTGCAGAGGGGCTGTGCCAACGAACCATTCTCAATGGTAAAGATTTGCTCGACTGTTGTATCCACGAGCAAACTTCCTTATAGTCTAACACTGTGCCTAACAGCAGGAATCGGTCAAGACGATCGAACATCAAAAAACAGGCAAAATAAATAACGTTAGTTACTTATTTTGCCTGGTAGATTTATACAGGAAAGTTTCTTTGCGGTTAGGCAAAGACAAATTGGCCAGCACTACCAGGAGTCAAGCTACTCGCTTGAATTCCGGTTAGGATTGCCAAGGTTTGAGAGCCAAAGTTAATCGAAGTATCCGCACCAACTTGAGTCAATTTAATCGTGGTGGCACTAATTCCTAAACTTTTGGCACCTTGAATCCCGATAACATCGGTACCGATTTGGAAATCCAGAATTGTATTCGCAGCAGTAGGAAGTTCAGCATTGGCAATCCAGAATTGGTCGGCACCAGCACCACCAGAGAGGAGATTACCGCCACCAGTTCCGACAAATAACTTATCGTTACCATCGCCACCTAGAGCGCGACCATTGGTACCCAGGAACAAGGTATCGTTACCAGCACCACCAGAAATTCGGTAATCTTTGGCATCGGTCGCGTCGAGGGTATCATCGCCAGCACTACCAAAAGCGCGATCGCCGTTAGCAACGTAGACAATATCATTACCGCTACCGAGATCGATCCGGTTTTTCCCAGCGATCGTTCCGGCGATTGGCACATCCACTTTATCGTTACCAGATCCGGTAAATACCAGGTCATTTACGCCATCGAATCCAGGTGTCACGGCAGCAATTAAGTCATCAGCACCCGCAGTTCCAGATACTAGGGTTTGGCGGCTCTCAGTGCCAAACATGGTTTGGTACATGATTTTGTAAATCTCGGTGTTGTCAACCGTGCTGGGCAACATATCGGCGTTCATCCCATAGGCTTTGGAGACGATACTACCAGGGAAATCCGGCGTACCCACCCAATTTACTACAAAGTTGCCCATCGGGCCATCAATGCTGTTTTTGGCAGCAAATGGTGTCCAAGGGAACTCTGCGCTTGCGGTACTACCAGTGGCACCATCAAAAAAGGCGCGGTTGGTATTGGTAGTTGTTGGGTTAACGCCAAAGAATGGAACTACTGGCTCGCTATTTTGAAGCGTGGGTGAAGTAGTAAAGTTACCAGTAGGGGTACTAGGGCGAACGTATGGAGCATACTGGAATACTTGTAGACCACCTGCATCGCTATCTGCTGCCGTAATTAGCAAGGTATTGGCATCTTGGGTATCGATATAGTTTTTGGCAACACCGATCGCAGCATCGGCGCGGCGGAGGGCTTCAACTGTCCCAGCAGCGTTATTATTATTGGCGAAGTTGTCGGTACCTTCTTCTTCGAGGGCAACAAAGAAGCCGTCGGGATCGCGTTTGAGTATTTTCAGCGATGCTTCTAGCATTTCGCCGACAGTTGGAGCCGTCGCGACATACAAGGGGCGAGGACTGGCTGTATTCAAGCCGAGTGCTTCTTCGGTGCGATCGTCAAAGGTATGAATCGCCGCAAATACACCCAGAATCTTGCTGGGAGGATTGGCACCATTTACCACCTGGTTCATTTGGTCTTCGGTGTACACTACGGTGTATCCGAGCGACTTTGCTAAATCGATCAGGTTGGTAGTCGGACGGCGTTCGGCGCGGCTTTCAGAGGCATCGATCGCCGCAGTAACGTGGAATCCGGTGGTACCTTTGGGCAGCATATATAGCTCCCCACCACCAAAAATCACATTAGTACCAGAACGAATCACCTGTTCGATGATTTCGGCGAATTTGTCTCGCGCCCGAATGTCGTTACCATCGCGATTGGTAGTTTTGGCAGCAAAAGCAGCAGAACCAGGCTCGGCAAGGTGTCCCGACTGAATCAGCGCAGTAGCTTTACCAGCTTCGATCGCTTCTTGGAGAATAGTTTTACCTGTATTACCAGAAGCCGGATTAACCACCGAGTTATTCTCTTCAAACCCAAATGATTCATTGAATACCTTCTTCCCAGTCGCATGAGTCACCGCTGCGGCATTGGAGGTACCCGTCAACTGGTTTTCCATGTGTCCCAGGTAGACCCCCGCGTTGGAGAGATTGTCCCAGTTCAAGCGACCATCTGGCCCCTTGTCGATGTTCCGCAACGCCATGTAGTGGGAAGGGCTGGTACCATCGGGATGGATAAAGATAACGTTACCAGTACTTTTGGTAGCTGCTGGAGCCTTGGTGGGGACAGGATTGCGCGCGGTTAGTTCCTTCTCGAATAATGTCTCATACATCAACTCGTAGATGACCGTATTGTCTAACGTCGCAGGCAATTTATTCGAGTTGAGACCGTGCGCTTTGGAGACGATCGAACCACTAAAATCAGGCAAACTAGCCCAGCCAACTGCAAAGGGTAATACATCACCATTCGCATCGGGAGCGGAGAGGAATGGGAGGGTACCTGCACCATTTCTACCATCTAGTGGGATGGGACGGGCGACAGTTGTGGGGTTGTTATTGACCGTGCCTACAGGTGTAGTGGCACTGGCGACATCAACTACCTGCAAGCCACCCGCATCGCTGTCGGCGGCGGTGATGAGTAGAGTGTTGGGATAGCGATTGATGAAATCCACAGCTACGCCGATCGCTTTGTCCGCACGGAGCGTACCTTCGATCGTGCCAGCGGCGTTATTATTATTCCCAAAGTTATCCGCACCCTCTTCTTCAACGATCGTAATCGAACCATTTTTGAAGTTGGGGTGTTTCTCCATCAACTTCTGGGTGAGTTCCAACATCTCACCGATTGTCGGTGCAGATTCCTTGTACAGTGGGAGATTCGCTGCGGCTAAAACTTCTTCCGGTCGATCGTTGAAAGTATGAATCGGTGCGAATACGCCTAATACTTTAGTAGGTGTTACGGGAGTCTTCGCCGGATCGAGCAGGTCGCGGAGCTGTTGTTCGTTGTAAACTACAGTGTAACCTAATCCCTTCGCCACATCGATTAAGTTTACAGTGGGACGAACGAGCGTATTCGTACTCAGCGTATTGTACTCAGCCGCCGTGCCATGAAAACCCGCCTGACCGATGGGAATCATGTTCAGTTCGCCACCGCCCATGATAAAGTTCACCCCAGAATTAATCACCTGCTTGGCGATTTCTGTTAGTTGAGAGCGGGGAACAGTCTTGGTACCATCTGGATTAGTAATATCCTTGGTTTTAGCAACAAACGCGGCTGTACCAGGCTCATAAATGGCACCTGATTGGACTAGTGCAGTTACTTTATTTGCATCTCTGGCTTCTTCGACGATCGTTTTATTAGTGCCAGACAGCGATTTGACGTCGGTATTATCTTTCTCAAAACCGAAGGATTCGGCAAAGACTTTTGCGCCTGTCGCGTGAGTTACAGCACCACCGTTGGATGTACCGCCCAGTTGGTCTTCCATGTGACCGAGATAGACACCCGATTTGTCGAGCTTGTCCCAGTTTAGTCGTCCATCGGGACCAACTTCAACAAAACGCGCTGCCCCATAGTGAGATGGGCTAGTCCCATCGGGGTGAATGAAAATGACGTGATTTCCAGTTTGCATGACGATCCAAATTTGTGTAATTTAGTGAATAATGTTATGGGACTCAGTCACAAGCGGTTCAAAAGCAGTTTTCTGCTCGTATATGTCGATGTTTTTGTACAGAACGATAATGATTCTTTATCTCAGTAACTATAATTACACACCAAGGTTAAGAATCATTAATATATGGGTTAACAAAATAAAAAGATTAGTAATCTCAATCTGTTTGATTAGTAAAACTGAACAGTTATATTAATTTTACTAATGAGTTGCATTGTGTTTACTCGACCAAGCTCAATCTAGGACAGGCTATAAATTAATAGCCCCAAACTCTTGAAAAACTCAGGGTTAGATGATGGTATTTAGTTAGTAATAGTAATTAAATATAAGATCTCGCGTAGGGTGGGCACTGCCCACCAGCTAGGTTTCAGGTATAATCTATCTTATAAATAATTGTACTTACATACTTAGTTAGTAATAGTTGTCTATTATTTTGATTATAAACTGTTAGCAATCGAGCAATTTATTTACATTCGATCGAGCTAATAGTGACTAACAAAGTGATGTAATTAGCGAGCTATTGTTGAGTTACTGAATGAGTTAAGCTAATTTTAGGTCAAAGAAATGGCATATAATAATTTTAATTTGGAGTTAGTAAAAGACCGATTCGATCTAAAGCTAGTGAATAATCGATTTTGTGAACTTTTCCCCCTTTCTGAGCCTCAATCAGAATTCTTAACTATTTTTGATGAATCATTTTCTCTGGCTGAAGTTGCAAAGTCTGAAAAAGCTAAGTCTGAGTTGCTGGTTAGCCCAATTTTAGTTCAGGCAAGAAGATTGGTAGATCGGCAAGTTCAATTGTTTTCTGGCGAGGAATTTAATGTAGACCATGAAAAGGGTTTGAATGGCTTCTGTGATTTTCTCTTCAGCAAGTCTGAAAATCAATTTACGATCGATGCTCCGGTATTAATGCTAGTTGAGGCTAAACGAGGTGAACTGGAGACTGGATTGGGTCAATGTGTAGCTGAGATGGTGGCTGCTCAAAGCTATAATCAGCTTAAAAATAGAAATATTTCAGCCGTCTATGGTTGTGTAACTAGTGGTATGCTGTGGCAGTTTCTTAAATTAGAAAGCAGCGATGTAACGATCGATCCTACTAATTATCTAGTGACACCCGTACAGAGAATTTTCGGTATCCTCAAGTGGATATTAAGCCAGTGAGTTACTAGTGACTCATCGGTAAGTTTCTAAGCTTTTCCCGCTAAATTTTGGGTCGGGTAAAACTTTCCACGCAAAGATAAAAACTAGGCACGATCGATAATGTCATTTATCGATCGTGCCTAGTCTATTTACACAGGAAAGCGGACTTTGTAGTTTTAGGCAAACACGAACTGACTGGAATTACCTAAAGTCAAGCTACTAGCTTGAATACCCGTTAACACAGCCAAAGTTTTACCGCCAAAGTCGATATTAGTATCTGCACCGATTTGATTCAATTTCAGCGTGGTAGCACTGATGCCCAAACTCTTAGCACCTTGGATGCCGATAACATCGGTACCGATTTGGAAGTCTAAAATCGTATTCGCAGCACTAGGAATTTCGGCATTAGCGATCCAGAATTGGTCTGCGCCAGCACCACCAGAGAGGAGATTACCGCCGCCAGCACCGACAAAGAACCTGTCGTTACCATCGCCACCTAAAGCGCGACCGTTGGCACCGAGGAACAGGGTATCGTTACCAGCACCAGCCGAGATCCGATAGTCTTTAGCATCGTTAGCCTCGAAGGTATCGTCGCCTGTGCTGCCGAAGGATCGATCGCCATTAGCTACAAAAACGGTGTCATTACCACTGCCAGTATCGATCCGGTTGTTACCAGCACTCGCACCAGAAATCGGTACGTCCACGCGATCGTTACCCGCACCTGTGAACACTGAGTCGTTGAAACCATCGAATCCTGGTGTCATCCCAGCAACTAAGTCGTCAGCACCTGCGGTACCCGATACTAATTGTGGTGTCACATTATTTGGGGTGACTTCAAACTGGCTGACGATCTTGGGCTGACGGTTGATAATTGCTTCGGGATTGGCTTCGAGTTCGGCACGAGTGTAAGGATCGATGCCATATGTGGTGGCTGTGAGCTTTTGGGTTTGTTTGTCGATATTAAACTCAGTCCAGCCGTAGACGTGAGTGGCGACATAATCACCTTGCAGCAGTTTAGCGTTAATCAAGCCGTTAGCTTGGGAGAGGTTTTTGTCTAAGCCGAGTGGGTCGTAACCTAATGGTTGCAAACCGTTATCAACTACGCCTTTGATGAATGTGTCTTTACCTGCCGTCGGTAATGAGTCGTAGAACGCTTTCTGTTGGGGTGTAATTACGCCCAGAGCTGCGCCTAATTGCGCGACAGTCTGACCGAAGGGTTGGGAGTAAGCGACAGAACCAGTGGTGATTTCAAAGGCACTAGTAGCAATTTGAGCCTGACCTGGACCGTTTTGATAAGTCAGGTTGTTGACTAAGGTGCCGTGGATGTCGGCGGCAACGAACACCACGTTCTCAATTTTGTTGTTGTTGATGTATTTGAGGATTTCTGTCCGCTCGGCGGCATAACCTTCAAATCGATCGGCTGCTGCCAATACGCCGATATTTTGAATCGGTTCGGGCACCATGATAAATTTCCAGGTCACGCCATCTTGTTGGGATTGGAGCAGATCCCGTTTGAGGTCGTCTACCTGTTGTTTGCCGAGCATCGTCCGTTTGGGATCGAAGGAATCGACCAGGAATTTACCTACTTGCGCTTGGTCGGCAAGATTGGTAACATCCGGTAGTTCGACATCGCGGAAGGAACGGGCATCGAGGACGAAGGTGGCAGCATCGTTACCGAAGGTATTGGCGCGATAGAGCTTGCGTTCGCCATCGGTACGGGCATCGCCAGGAGTGCTGTAAGTCAGATCCCGAATTGGATTGAATTCTTGGAAGGCTTGCAGACCATTTTCATACAGCGGCGAATCATTGATTAACCCAGAAGTTGCACCGTATAGAGCCTGAGCTGCGGCGGATGAAGTATTGAGATTCTGACCGCCAGCAAAGTCGTTGGTGACTTCATGGTCATCAATGGTTGCGAAGACCGAGGTTGCGGCGCGTAGATCGCCCCAAGTGTTCTGTCCAAAGCGACTGCCGTAAACTTCGGCATGTTTGGCGCGATACTCTGCCAAAGTGGTGACTTGAGCTTTCTCAGTGCCATCAGGATTTTTGACAGCGGGAGAAGCTACGTCGCCGTAGATCGTATCGCCGAGTTCGATGAAGAATTTGAGGTTGGCTGTATCAGCATTGCTAATTGCTGGATACGGTGTCAATTCACCGCGCCAGTCGCCTGCTACACCAAACTTCAAGCCTGCCTGTTGACCCAGTGCCGCTGCCGTACTAAATTTACCGTTAGTTTTAATGCCGTTGGCATCGGTGACGCGGTAGAAGTAGTTGGTGTCAGCACTCAATCCGGTGACATCGACTTTGACAGGTTGGAGGGGATTGGTAGCTGTGGCGGTCTTGGTACCCGCGATCGAACTAAAATCAGCCTTGGTGGAGTATTCAAAGGTGACAGTCCCAGTCGCATTTGCTAGCGTCCACAGGACGGTGGATGTCTGGGTGGTATCGCCACTGGCTACCCCATTTGGGAATGCCGATTGCACGATCGCTTGAGGCGGAATTGTCGGTAATAAGTCGGTGCCCAGGGTCAGGATTTGGGTGAACTGGGTGGCACTGAAGTTGTTGTCGCTGACTAAGACGATCGATTGGCGACCGTCGGCGAGTTTGGGGCCGAAGGCGATCCCTTCGATATTGTCTGTGCCTGTGGGATGATTGCCATCGCTGTTGGGTAGATTTAGCCCATCTAGATTTATCAGCAGGCGTTTTTGCGCGGGGGCGATTGCTTGTAATTGCGCCGCAGTCAAACTATTGAGCGATTCGATCTTGCTGATATCGGTCGCGCCTTGGAGCTTGACTTCATAGATCTTAATCGTGTTGCCTTGACCGACCGCAAAGGAGCGTTCTAGAGCCAAGAAGGTACCGCTATCGTCGATCGCCAGTAAATCGACCAAACCACTATCAGCCCCGCCAGTCGCCGGATTTGGAGCCTTGGCGATCGCGTCAGCATTATATAAGTATTCTTTTTCTGGCTGTCCGGTTGCCAAGTTAAATTGGACGATCCGCGCCTGCGTACCTGCCGCAACGGTCGAGGTTGCGCCATCTGTGAATAAAGCACTCTCAGTCGCAGTATAAAGCGTCTTTTGGTCGGGCGAAATCGTCAAACTCTCGAAGGCGAGATTGTTGCGGACACCTGCTGTCTGCGTATCGCCAGTATCGACGATACCATTGCCATTCGTGTCCGCTACTTTGGGCAAGAATTTAGTCGGAATCGTCAGGGAACGAATTTCCTGTCCAGTAGCAATTGAAAATTCCTTAATAAACGGATTCGTCACCCGACTCGCACCGAGATCGGGTCGGACTTCACCTTCAGAAGAAACAAAAATCGTCCCTTTACCAGAGAGAGCAATCCCTTCTGGATCGAGGCTATTGAGGGCGAAAGTTTTACCTGTAGAGTCTTTGAGCGCGGTGACGCTATTAAAGGTGACTCCGGTAGTCGTGAGTGTGTTCGGATCGAGGGTGAAGTTGTAGAACCGTGCTGCGCCAAATTGAGATCGATCGTCAGAAATCGCGTAGTAGCTCTTGCTAGTAGGATCGTAAGCCACCCCAGATAGACCGCCTAACGGCACATCGACACCATCGATTTTACCTGCCGCACCTGTGGGTACTAGTCCCGTCAGGAACGTCTTTTGACCGATAAAACTCGCGCTAAATGTGGATCGATCTCCCAAGGATATCTCAAATACACTGATTGTCTTACTAACTTCCGCCGCTGTAATCAATAGTGGTTTTCCAGTCGGACTATCCGCCGCCGATACAAACGTCAATCCCTCTACCCCAAGATCTTCAGGCGTATTTAGGTATTGGACAAATTGAGGCTGAGTAGGCGTGGTGACATCATAGACAATCACGTCACCCGTCCGCTCTAGACCGATAAAAGCGTAAGTGCGATTATTAATTACCCCAACCACGACACCTTCTGGTTCTGGCCCTTTATTGTCACTGCGAGTATCAAAAGTAGCCGCCGTGCCATCAGAATTAAACAGAGTCGGAGCTTGAGCCGCTGTAATTTGTTCTAGCTGTTCGCCACTATCAAAGATTTGCTTCCCAGTCCCATCCCAAATCGAGAACGAACGCGCTCCAAACGACTCGATGCGATCGAAATCGCCATCACCGTCGGTATCTCCTGTGGCAGTACTTACTGTCAACCTGCCCAAGTTAGCATTTTGTTTGAGTGTTGCAGCGGTGGGAAATTTGACAGGATCGAGAACATAGCTGGTCGCACCGACTCGCGCCTCTTCCGAAAATCCCGTGTAGTCGCGAGCATCACCTTCATTTGCAGTAATATAATAAGCCTTACCCGCAATGCTAAAACTCGCGATCGCATCGGGTTGATAGAGTCCAAATGCGGGCTGATTTTTGATGTCAATCTTACCAGTTGAGGCAGTTAAATCGCGATCGCTAGCATCGATGCCATTCCCTGGTAAATTGTAATTTTTCGCTCCCAGTGGGGCGATGCTGGTAATCTTCCCAGTCGCAATATCCAAAATCGCGATCGCGTTATTTTCTTGGAGCGTTACCCAGGCAGTCAAACCATCAGGCGAAACAGCGATGTATTCCGGCTCTAGATCTTGAGCGAGTGTCGCTCCTGGCCCAAAAATCCGTACTCCGGCAGCTTTTAGTGCTGCCGCCTGACTATTGAAACTAGTAAAATCTGCCGTCTGGACTGTCGCCGCAGCCACGCCACCAGCAATATTAATGATACTCACCGAACCTTCAGGATCGAAGGATGTTGGTTGTCCGTAGCTATTGGGTTCGCCTTCATTGGCAACCAAAACTTTGGTACCATCGGGCGTAAATGTCAACATATCGGGCAGTGCGCCGACGACCACCGAGTTAATAAATGAGCCAGTTGCCGCATTATAAAAACTAACTCGACCTGGTTGTTGCGCGTTGGTAGTGGTGTTTTGAATGGCGTAGGCTACCGCCACGATCCCATTCTTGGTAGCGACACTGTTGGGAAGTGCTTGGGTACCCGCTGTTAGTGTAAATCCGGCGATGAGGGAACCACTGGCGGTAACTGCCCCAGTACTGCTAATTTGCTGAATTTCGATAATCGACCCAGCTACCACAAATAATCGATCGCTTGCGGCATCAAAGGCGGGGATTTCGGCTCCGTTGGTACTGGTGATACTGCCAATTCTTTGTAAGGGTTCGACATTCATAAGTCTTAAATTATTTGGTTGAAAATCTGGATTTTTTCAGTAAACGTATAGAGAGAAAAGGTATCGTCACCCGCACCGCCGGAAGCCGATCGGCTTGAAGCATCAGCAGCATCGAACGTATCGCTGTTTGCTCGATCTAAAAACATCGCTTGTAAGAGATATATCACTTCAGCAGAGCGGATCGGAGTAAATAATGTCACAAGATGTTCCCAAAAGGATAGAAACCGCTAGATTTTTGGACGATCGATGAGAGTTAAACTTAGAGAAGATGTGCTAATAGGTAACGTTACTAATGAAAAGAGAATTTTCCGATCGCATCCCCTTTTTCGGAGCGATCGATTAGAAAATCTGAGCGCGATCGGTAGCTAGCGACTCTGAGCGTTATTCGATTATCTGGAGCCGTACCGATCGCCGAGAGATAAACGCCCGTAGTGCATCAGTGACAAGTTAAGCCTGTAAGCTAACTGTCAAGAGAGTTTGAGAAGCTGGTTGGAAGAAAAACGGGTCGTCAGGATGCCTGTGTTCAGGAAAAGGGGCAATAATCAACTTAACATTGGGTTTACGGATAGTTTTG
>NZ_JBGSQZ010000083.1:0-66123 GCF_041737865.1 Chamaesiphon sp. | reverse complement strand
ATGGATAATCTCCTGATAAAACAGCAAGAAAAATCTGACAAGATCGTCCGCCTGGAAGGTTTGATTAAAAGCAATTCAGATCCCAGAGAACTAAAAAGAGCCTTGGCCGTGAAAATGTCGCTCGAAGGATATTCCGATCGCATAATAGCACACTTATTAGGTGTAAGTACAAGCTTTGTTAGGGACTGGAAAAGAGCTTTTAAGGTCGGAGGAATAGCAGGAATTAAACTAGGAGACCAAGGCGCGATCGGTAGTCAATCAATCCAAGTCACCAGATAATCTAGAAGTTACTTGCATCCTATTTGCGCCAAATGCTCCTCAACAAAATCCGGTTGAAGATATTTGGCTATAAGCGAAGAACTTTTTGATAAAATACTGATATTTATGTAAGTCTTTTTGGGCTGTTAAAAAGCTATTTGAGTTATTTTATGACTCTTCAAAATTTAATTTCCCCAAGATTCACCAGTATCATTTTTCTCAGTAAATCAAATAGGATTGCTATATATCTATATGCTCAACATCTAACGTCTAACACCTAATACCCAATACCTAATACCTAATTCCTAATCCCTAACACCTAAAGCCTAAAGCCTAATCCCGATGAACCTAGAACAACAAGTACAAGCATTAATTGATGGTGCGCCAGATGTTGAGAGCCGAATGAGTGTAAGGGCGATCGCGCCAATCTTGCAGCAACTAGCGGCAACTTTACCCCAGACTACCTATTATATCTGTCAAAGTCCGCAGGGTGAATCTGTAATTACAACCCTCAGGCACCATCGCCAACCCAATCTAGAAATCAAAGTCATTTACGCATTTATCCGAACTGAAGATATTAGTATATTTGACAATGGTTCGCTAGCTAGTCAATTAGCCGTCGAAGTGCCCGTAATTCAGTTATTATTTTACTTGCTGGCTATTCCAGAGATCGATCGAATTGTATTTCTCAATAACTCTCAAAATCTAGACATCGGCAAAGAGATCTCTCGCCAAAGCTTGGAAGATTCAATCGCCCAGAAGCTAAAGAAAGAAGCTCCCAAAACTCACTTGCCGCCGGATGTTTGTTGATTTAAATCGAAATAAAGGGGCACTCTATGAGAATACTGCTAGTCGATCGGCATTACTCGACAGGTTATGGGAATTTGATAAAATATCTGGAGAACAAACCATCAAAACTCATCTCACAAACCTCAGGCGCAAGCTAAAAAAAGCTGGCTATCAACGGGATATCGTTGAAACAATCTATGGAGTCGGTTATCGCCTTAGCTGTCTCAACTGAGGTTGTACAGGTTTAGGAGTAACCGATTTCGGCACTCTAGTGCGCCATAAAACTAGGGGAATACTTAGCGATCCCAAAATCATCACAACCACCGCCACAACCCAAATTAACATCGGGCTTGGGCGATAATTACCGCGCTCGATCTGTCGCAGTACTTGACTATACCGCCATGCCGCGATCGCAATCGTCACAATGCCAACTACCACCAAGCCAATTCCCAAATTCTCCGAGTTAAAAATCAGATCTGTTGGATATTCTTGTTGAGTTAACGCGAGATGAATCTGGCGGAGGAATAAACCGAAGCGGGAAATCGCAAACCCAAAACCAATCAGCGCGATCGAAGTTCGGAGCCATGCTAGAAAAGTGCGCTCATTCGCTTGATGTTCTCGTTGACGATCGATTTTTGGTTGGGGATCTTGAGTCATTTGAGTACCATCAACTTGCTTTTAGAAATGTATGGTGAGCAGTGCCCACCAGCAACCCTTTAAGGAGCAATAACTTTGGCTTGTTCTCTCGATCGTTCCCATAGTTGCTCTCTAATATAGATCGGGTATATCTTAACTCGAGCGTCACTGACATGCTCCGCGATCGAGAATTTTAATCTATCCTTGCGCTCGATCGACATCCAAGCAAGCCACCAAATCGCTCATCTGACTAAAATCTAATAATGCTTCACCCAAATCCTCTAATTGTATCAAAGGTAAAGCTTTAATTTGTGCTTCTAGATCGATCGACACATTCCCCAACCGTCGCTTTAATTGACGAAGGATTAAAGCCTGAGCCTCATTCACTTTCCTTTGGCAAATTCAGCGACGCGCGCTCGTCGGGTTCCCCGACGGTTTAGCGCGTCAAGACATCATAAGGAAATCGAGTCATAGGAATAGTTATAACAACATCTCGATCGCAATTTGTAATATTATACAATAAGCCTGACAGCGGCGATCGAATGAATATTAATAATTGTTCGATCGAATGCCGTCCTATTAGGATTGCCAATGCCCATCAATTAAAATCGATACGGTGCAGCAATTTTAACTTATTTTATCAATTTTGAAATACTCGATCGCTAATATAGCGATCCTGAATCAGATCCCTAGAATCGGATATTGGTGCGTTACGGCTTGCGCCTAACACACCCTACGTCAACTTAATTTTGAAATACTCGATCTCTACTCTCGATCGGTTATTTTAGAGGTGATAGTTATGTTCGATCGATTGCGCTGGCAATTATTACTTGCTTATCTGGGCGTGTTTACCACAATCTTGGGAGTATTTGCGATCGCAGTGCGGTTTGTATTTGGCTATAGTCTCCGGCAAAGTTTGAGTAAAGAATTAGTAATCTTAGCTAAAGTTGCGGCTACTCGTGTCGAACTTCAAAGTGGGCGATCGAGCGTCGGTGATAAATTTACAGGTAGCAATCTAGCTTTATCCGATCGACAATTTGAATGGTTCGATCGACAGCAAAAATTAGTCGATAAAGTTGGTAAACTTAATGTAGATTTGCCATTGAATCTTAGCTCAATAATTCAGTTCAATAAAGATTGAGGACGCAAGCCAGAAGAGACAATATCCGCAACCGTGCCAATCTGAGAAAGTACGCCAACAAATAAAGCGATCTTATTAAGGTAATCTCCAATGCACTATTTTCGCGACAATCGCCATAATTTAATTAATAGCCTGCGAAAGCAAGGGGTATTCCTAATTGGGTATCTAGTAATTCTGGGTATTGTTGCTTGGCTGTGTACTGAAGTGTGGGAAAAGAAGTATTTAGTTTCGATCGATCTTTTTTATTGTGGATTCATCAATTTACTAACCCACAACTCGTTGGCGTAGCCTACCGGAGGTAATCGCATTTTTCTATTTTTTACAGCTCTTGGCGATCCGCCAACTGTAGTCACAATTTTTATCATGACGATCGTTTGGCTGGTAATGAAGCGGCGATATTCGGACGGAATTAGATTTACGATCGTCTGTGTGGGTGGAGTGTTAATCGATCGAGTAATGAAGTTATTTTTTGCCAAACCTCGCCCTGAATTATGGCACCGATTAATTACCAAAACTTCCTTCTCTTTTCCTAGCGGTCATGCAGTTGGTTCGATGGTTGTATATGGTTTTATTGCTTATATATTAGCTAAAGAAATGCAGCAGCATAAATATATTGTTTATGCTGCTGCAAGTTTATTAATTATCGCGATCGGTTTGACTCGCTTGTATTTAGGAGTCCACTATCCCACAAATATTATTGTTGGATATGGGATCGGATTTCTCTGGTTAGTTACTTGTTTGAAAGTAAGGTTTTAGTAATTCTCAGTTACGACTTTACCTCGGAATACCAGATAGTTATAGATGTTGTAGAACAACATAATCGGAATCAGTACCCCTACAAAAGTCAGCATAAATACCAAGGCACTAGGCGAAGCTGCGGCTTGATAAATAGTGATTTGGGTCGGAATAACGTAAGGAAATACAATTAGTCCTAAACCGATAAAACTAAGTAAGAAAATTAGCAGCGTCCAGACAAATGGGGTGCGCTCTTCTTCGCGATCGATGCTTGTCAACAGCAACCAAATTAATAACACACCTAGTAATGGAATCGCCGCAAATACATATACCTGTGGTGCCGCAAACAGCCGTGTCCGCGTTGCCTCATAAACTATGGGAGTAACGATCGTAATCAAAACTGCCCCGATAAATGTCGTAATCGCTGCAATTTTGGCAGTGCGAAAGTGAGTTTTTTGTAGCTCTCCTTCAGTCTTCAAAATTAAGTAGGTAGAACCGATCAATACATAGCCTTGAATCAGGGTGAGGGCGACTAAGAGCGATCGCCAGTCGAGCCAATCCCAGGTAGAACCAGTAAAATGACCAGCAGCATCGACTGTAATCCCTTCAATCACACTACCCAGCGCAAAACCTTGCCCCAAAGCAGCGATGAAACTACCGATTCCAAAGGCATAGTTCCAAAAGAGTTTATTAGTAGAATGCTCCCGAAATTCAAATGCTACTGCCCGAAAAATTAGCCCAAAGATCATGATAAAAATGGGCATATATAGAGCAGTTAGAATTGTGCCATATGCCAGGGGAAATGCCCCAAATAAGGCTCCAGCCATGACGACTAGCCAAGTTTCATTGGCATCCCAAATATTTCCTAAACTAGTCATCAAAATACTGCGGCGTTCTTCATCAGAGCTAGTCAGAGAGAGAATTCCCACCCCCAGATCGAACCCATCGAGGATCACATACAGAAACAGAAACAAACCCAAAATCACAAACCAAACTTCTGGTAGAAAATGTAATAACGCGTCCATGAAATCTCCCTACTGTTGTGCTTCTACTGGTCGTCGATCTGGGATTGATTCTGCTGGTTCTGTATTGATGACAAATTGACCGTCCGTGCCTGGTAATGGTAGCTCAAAATTCGGCCCTTCGCCGATGATGCGACTGGCAAAATATAACGTCGTGAACAACAAAATTGAGTAGACCGTAGTAAAGAGAATTATCGTCG
Organism: Chamaesiphon sp.; assembly: GCF_041737865.1. Taxonomy (NCBI): domain Bacteria; kingdom Bacillati; phylum Cyanobacteriota; class Cyanophyceae; order Gomontiellales; family Chamaesiphonaceae; genus Chamaesiphon; species Chamaesiphon sp. The sequence goes on along the minus strand of NZ_JBGSQZ010000083.1, from coordinate 61,342 downwards.
TCAGGACATTGGTAGCTGGCAGATTGGATACCCCATCTGCCGTGCGGATTTTGCCATATAGTACCCAAGGTTGTCGTCCGACGCAACGCACGATCCAGCCAGACTCGATCGCAATATAGCCCAAGGGTGCAACCAACATCCAAGCTCGTAGCAACCACTTCTGCGCTCCAATCTCTGCGGGTGCAAGTTTGCCCCGATACCACTGCCAGACACTCCAGAGCATCACTCCTGTGAGCACGAAACCAATCCCAATCATCACCCGAAAGGAGTAGTAAATCAGTCCCACCATCTTGGGTCGATCGTTTCTCGCCCATTCATTTAGTCCTGGTACGGGGATGGTGAGATTCTTCCGAAATTCTAGGATATAACCCAAGCCATTTGGCACGGTGAGTTCCCAGGAGTTCCGGTTGTGAGCTTCGTCAGGGATTGCCAATAAGCTCCAGTCAGCAGGCTTACCAGCGGGACTACTTTCCCACTTAGATTCCATTGCTGCTAGTTTCGTCGGCTGATACTGAGCGACTTGCTCGGCACTGAGATGCCCCAGATAGATTTGGAGTGGTGCTACCGCAATTACTGTCGCGATCGCAATCTTCAAAGATTGACTAAAAAAGGCTTGATGCCGTCCTTTGAGAATATACCAAGCACTGATCCCACCAATGAGAAATAGTGATGTTTCGAGTGTTGCCAAGAACATGTGGGCAACACTTTTGACCATGAAGGGATTGAGAATTGCTTGAAAGTAATCACTAACTACAAACTTGCCCTTGACCATATCGCCGCCAGCGGGCGTTTGCATCCACGAGTTTGCCGATACAATCCAGAAGATCGACAGGTTGGCACCAAAAGCCACCATGATGGTAGCGAAGTAGTGAATGATGGGCGATACTCGTCCCCAACCAAACATCATGATCCCCAAGAATCCAGCTTCGAGCATAAACGCCATCGAAGCTTCAAAACCTAAAACACTCCCAAAAAAGTCCCCGACAGCTTCGGAAAAAGGCCCCCAGTTGGTGCCAAACTGAAACTCTAGTGGCAACCCTGTCGCGACCCCAATCCCGAAATTCAAGAGAAACAGCCTCGACCAAAACCGGATGTGATAGTAGTAATCAGGAAGGCGCGTTTTCAACCACAGCCCTTCGAGCACTACCAGATAGATGGACATCCCTGTTGTAAGAACAGGCCACAGCATGTGGAAAAGAGCTGTTAAAGCAAACTGCATTCGCGTGAGGGCAACGGTATTTGATAAAATATCCATGTCTGTCCTGCTAATTGGTTTGAATTTTCATCTGACCTATTCCAATCATAAACAGTTTCTCTAGTGAAAAGCTCGATCGATCTGTCATAAACATGCACATCTGTACCCATTCGTCAACCGTGGCAGCCGTCTTTTGGTGAGGTTGGTGAATTTGCAGAAGTCACTACGATCTTGTGGCGTAACATCGCCACCCTAAGCCGATCCTTCTTGCCAGAGTCCCTGATGCTCAGACCTGGTTTATCCGCATTGGAGATCGGGCGGTCGATTTTAAGGTGGTTCTGTGACGATTGAAGCGTTGTCTTTGTCTTGGTCTGATGGAAACTAAAAAAAACGGTCTAAACCCCGTCGGACTCTCCACTGCGGGGATTTAGTTCGAGAAATGCACCAAAAATATGACATTTCAGGTAGGCATCGATCGCATTAAGGTTTGTAGCATTACAAGAATAAAATTGAGATTTATAGTAAGAAAATAAAATCCCGATCGTGGGTAATACTAGAATTGAGTTGAGATCGCATTTCCAGCTAAATTATAGTAACTCATTGGCGCATCTTGCCTGAGAGCGTCGTACAATTTAGAGTTAGACCCAGACACAATTACTAGGTGTTCGCTATGGAAGAATGGCAAAACGAAATCGCTGCCGTGTTGAAAGATGTAACTGAGCTGTTTGATGGATTTGGTCGCGAACTCACAGAACTAGTAGAAGAAGTTGCCACCGGAGCGACAGAAATTTTTAATCTCCAATGGGATGAACTGACGGAAGTGTTGGCAGAAATCTGGCAAGAATTAGAATCAGACTTTGAAGCACCGACACCCTTTAACTGGGACATTCCCCTCTCAACCTACCCGACACCAGATCCGGCAATCAATCCAGCTTGTGTGGGTTGTCTCAATTACAATGGTTCCGTCTATGGTGGCAACTTGCTAGTTTGTGGGATGCACCCTTATGGCTGTAATAGCGATACCTGCACCGATTGGGAAGGCGAGAACGATCTAAACTAGGAAGATAACCAATCACTAATGACATGAGCCAGGACAACATAGCCGCAAATCCGATCGAGATGAAGTATGGAGAACGGGAAATCATCAACGGCGAACTGATTACTTTTCCCAACCCTCGGATGGGACGACGTTACAATGTGGAGATTAGTTTGCCAGAGTTTACTTGTAAATGTCCCTTTTCTGGCTATCCCGACTTCGCCACGATTGGGATTATCTACGTACCAGACCAAAAGGTAGTAGAACTCAAGGCATTGAAACTATATATCAATAGTTTCCGCGATCGATATATCTCCCATGAAGAAGTTACCAATCAAATCTTAGATGATTTTATAGCGATCGCTGACCCCCATCAGATTACTGTCAGAGCTGATTTTTCACCACGCGGAAATGTCCACATGATTGTAGAAGTCAAGCATGAGAAGTAGGTTTTAGGTTTTAGGTTTTAGGGGTTTGGACGGTGCCTAGTATCTGTATTGTGGGCACGATTGCTCCGATCGATCCTCGACTCATTTTACCCAACTTAGTTGGATAAAATTACTACTTTTCAGGTGCTTTGCAATATTGAGTTAGTCCCGTGGCGAGATCGCGTTCGGGACTAAAAATATTGCGAGATTTTCGTAAACTTTCGTGTACCTTGGTGGACTTGCGCTCTTTGATACTGGCGACGAGTTGCTTGTTGATTTCAGTCGCACCTTGATACATCGTCAAAAATTGACTTTGATAAGTCTTGAGCTTTTCGTCACTGACGTTGACCGAACTGAGATCCTTTGCGGCTTTATCAAAAATACCGACGAGTTTTTCGATCGTTGGTACATCCCCCTTAGTGCCAGATTCAGTAGTAGTTTTGGTATCGATCACTGTTTGATTGACTACTTCGATCATACTGGCACACTGAGATAACTTGTCACTAGTACAGCTTACTGTCAAAAAACTAGCTGCGATCGCTATCCCCACAATCCCAACCTGCTGTACTCTAAGTTTCATTGACGCTACCTCTCAACATTCACCAAATGCACCTAATTTTAGCTGATAACTGGTACAGTTAACTGTTAAGTAACAATTGACCTAAAATTGGTCTTTGCGCCCACGAATCCGCGCAAAGGTTTCGATCGGATCGTGACTGGCGACACTGGCTTGCAGTGCCGCGTTATCCCATCGCAGAAAGGGATTAGTCCGCTTTTCCACCCCCAGATCGGTAGGGACGGTAGGGATGAGCCGATCGCGTGCGGCGGTGACATCAACTAGTCGCTGTTGGAGTTCTTGATTTTCAGGATCGACGGTGACGGCAAATTTGAGATTGCTCAAGGTATACTCATGGGCGCACCAGATCCGCGTATCATCTGGTAACTGGCGTAACTTGGTCATTGAGCCGACCATTTGGGCTGGAGTCCCTTCAAATAATCGACCACAGCCCCCAGCAAAAATGGTATCCCCGCAAAATAATTCACCTGGGACATTGCTCTCAACTGGGGGGAAATAATAAGCAATGTGGGCGCGAGTATGTCCGGGGATAAAAAATACCTCACCAATGCGATCGCCAAATTCCACGCGATCGCCATCGACTAAGTATACTTGTTGTCCGGGTATTCGTCCTCGATCTTCTGCGCCACCATACACGCGTACGTCGGGAAATGCAGCGATTAATCCTTTGTTGCCACCAACGTGATCGCCGTGATGGTGAGTATTAAAGATAGCGACTAACTGGACTTGGTGACGGGCTAATTCGGCGAGTACTGGTGCAGTCTCAGCCGGATCGACCACTGCGGCAATTTGGCGATCGAGGTCGAGGATCAGAAAGATATAATTATCTGATAAGACAGGGATGCGAATGATTTCCATAGTCAAAATTCAATAGATCTGAATATCTTTATTATCGAACTTCTCTATGGCTGTGGGGGAGTAGATCGATCGTGCTGGTGGGCGATTTCATTTGCCAATTGTCTCATTGCTGACGTTCTAATTAACTTCACTTCGGGTTAAGTCTCATGCCTACATAGCTGGTGACAGGCTAATCGGTAGACGAAGAGAACTTGCGAGTTGCGAGTATTTCTAGTGGGGGCAGAACCCGGATCTGGGGGTTCCGACCCCCAGACCCCCCGTTGAGGAGCGATTCGCGCTCCTCTGCTGTGCCGAGGGTTTAGCGAATCAAGACAGCGGAACGCCGCCCCTCAAACTCCCCTGCGTATGGATGGCTAGTGTGTCGCGGGGTGCGGCATTCGCTCCATTTTAGATTTTAGTTGGGAGTTACTCGATCTGGCAAAAGGGTAGAGGATTAAGAGGAAAAGGATCGTCCTTTACCCATCCACCATCCACCATTCACCATTCACCATCCACCAAATAACACTCTAATTCGGCAGCCCATTATTATCTGGGTTGATTTGAGGCGGTTCGGTGGGAGGATTGAGCTGTTGTTGCCATTGCTCAATAAAGACTTGGGCAGAACTGTAGGCTGAGGTAGTATCGGGGATGACTTTGGCGATCGCGATCGCGCGACGAAGATTGCTGGTGGCGGTACTTTGGGCGACTTCTAGCATTTGCCCGCTCCAGTTGTCCATTGCCAGTCGAGCTTGACCGCGCAGGGCGGAACTTCTGGGGACGCGGGCGGCGGCTTGAATGGCTCCTAGTAGTGATTCGGGGGTACCACTTTCCGCCAATTTTTGGGCGGCGGCGAGGTTATTTGCGGCTTGAAGTTGGGCTTGCCAATCGCGCACCCGCTCTTGGCTTTGAGCCGACATTGCCCGCCCTGCTCCAATTCTTTGCGCCATAGTTACCGCCGCAGTGAGATCGCCACTACTAGCCATGCTTTCGGCTCGTTCGAGGATTGGGCTATCTTCCGCGCGCTGGATATCGGCTGTCCATTGTTGGATCTTCTGTTGCGCTTGGGGATAGAGAGCGCGTCCTGGGCGAATTTGGCTCAACTGAGCGATCGCATTTTGGACTCCTTCGACGGTACTGCTGGCGGCTAGACTATCTGCTGTCCGCAGGAAGGGCGTATCTTGAACTGTTTCAATCCGCTTGCGCCACTCGGTGACGATTTGAGCTGCTTCTTTACCGCGCGGATTGCTGGTAGGGATGCGTTGAGCCTCAACGATCGCGGTTTGGAGATCTTTGATGTTGCCAGTTGCCGCGACGCTCTGGGCGCGTTGGAGCGTTGCTAGATCCTGAATTTCGAGTTGCCATCCATCTAGAGATTGTTGGGATCTCGCGTGCATGGAGCTATCAGTTTGGATACTTTGCACCAGCGAGATCGCCGTTTCTAATTCCGCAATAGTGCCATTGACTGCGTGAGACTGCGCTTGCGCCAAACTTATCAGATCTTGCCGTTCGGTTTTAATTTCTGAGGTTTCGGGGGTTTTGGTGGCGATTTCGATCGCACCTTGCCAGTCTTTGCCATCGAGTTTGACTTTAGCTAGTTTGAGCATCTCGATCGCTGCTTTACCGATCGTTGTTTGGGCTTCAGTATGTGCAAAACTTTTAGCATCGATTTTACTGGCTATTTCGATCGCTTTAAGTAGTGTTTTTACTGAAGTATTTTTAATTAATTGACGTGCTTCATCTAGTTTGGCATTGTCAGCCTTAGCAATTTGGACTAAATCGGCTAATTCTTGATATTTAGTTGTTGCCCAGTAGCGATTATTTAAGCGGGTTAATTTGACTGCTACTGCATAAGCATTTACCCATTTCGAGCTATTTAATAAATCCCGAGTTTGACGATCGAGTGTGACACCTTTGTTCCAAGTTTCTTGCCATTGTCCCAGTCGCTTGGCGACAATTTTGTAGGCGGGAATAGTACTTGGGACATTTTTGGCAGCTTTGACTGCTTCATCATATTTACCATCTTGATAGCTTGCTTCTGCCAATCTGAGAATTGCGAGCGACCATCGCTGCATATTACTATCGACATATCCTCGCGTGGGATCGTCGGGGGCGACATCTTTGACGAGATTGAGCGCGGCGACTAAATCCGGCAAGGTTTGCTTGCTTGCGGCTAATTGTCCACAATAAACTCGCAAGGATGCTGAGGACATCGGTACGAATATTGCTGGGCAATTTGGCACTGCATTTGGATTGAGGATTAATCCCAATGCTAGATAAACTAGTCCACCAGAAATACCTAAGGTGATAATTGCCCAGAACACCCAACTTCGGATGAAAGACAGTCGCAACCACTGGGGCATCTGGTTCACTAATTGTTTAGTGACTTGGTTTGCCTGTTCAAAATCAAAGCGGGAGTTTGGTTTTGCCAAAACTTAAAATTAGAGGGTAGGGGAATTAGGCTTTAGGCTTTAGGCTTTAGGCTTTAGGCTTAGGGGGTAAAGAGTAGAGGGTAGAGGGTAGAGGGTAGTTTTAGGAAGCTCATTAGTTAAAAGCACCTTAATGCTGGACAGCGATCGAGTTGTCGATCCTAGCCAATCTCGAGCTAATTTTTCAGGATGTCTAATGAAAACTACTCAAAAAATCGGGCGTAGTGATGTAACTAGCATCGTGACTTGGATTTCGATCTCTAACCGATTCATTGACATTTTAGCTTACTTTGGTTTTGGCAAAGGTTAAGCCGATCGCGGTGGTTAATTGCTCTAATTGTAACTGTTGATGTGTTGCCATTAGTGAGAGTCTAATTCTACTTGTGGGTACTGTCGGCGGACGGATGGCTGGGGCAAAGATGCCTAATTGGTTGAGTTTACCTGCTAGATGTATTGCTGTCTGAGGATCTGGTAGTTCGATACAGACGATCGGCGACTCGGAGGGAATTAGGTGCAGATCTGGCAGCCGTTGGGCGATCGATTGTTTGAAATATGTGATGTTTTGCCATAGTTGTTGCCGGAGTTGGGGCGTGGTGCTAATTATCTCGATCGCTGCCATCGCCGCTGCGGTATCGGCGGGGGATAGTCCAGTGGTATAAATCCAGCTCGCACAACGGTTTTTGAGAAAGTCGATCGCACTCGCACTTCCTGCGACATAGCCGCCCAAACTACCAATTGCTTTACTTAAAGTACCCATTTCAATTAATGGTTGTCCCACAAGATCGTAATGTTCGACGATACCCGCTCCAGTTTTGCCAAAAATACCTGTGGCATGAGCTTCGTCTACCAGTAGCATGGCATGATGGGCGATCGATAGCTCCAGAACATCTGGTAGTGGACAAAGATCGCCATCCATACTAAACACAGTATCAGTAATAATTAGGCAGCGACGGTAATTAGCTCGATGTAACTGCAACTGCTGACGGAGATCGTCTACATCGCAGTGACCGTATTCGATCGTTTTTGCCCCACTCAATAGTGCCCCATTTTTGAGACTAGAGTGGTTTAATCGATCGCTCAAGATCAGGTCTTTCTTGCCCACTAGAGCCGCGATCGTCCCCAAATTTGCCAGATATCCCGAACTAAACACTAAGGCAGCTTCAGTGCCCTTTAAACTCGCGATCGCGGATTCGAGATCTTGATGGAGTTGCTTGTGTCCGCTCGTCAACCGCGAACCTGTTGCCCCCGTGCCAAATTGCTGAGTCGCCGCCATCGCCGCCCGAATTACGCGCTCGTCACCTGCTAAACCGAGGTAGTCATTACTCCCAAAGTTGAGTAGTACCCGATCGGCGATTGTCACCTCAGTACCAGGTAGACTAGCGATCGCTTGGGGAGATCGATACCAATTTGCCTGTTTAATCGTCGCTAACGATCGATCGATCCAAGCATAGGGATTTAATTGATTCAATTTTGGAACTCTCGATCGACTAATATATGAAAATAACATTATCCCAGCTTATTCATGGTAGAGATCCAGTTTTCCAGAGGTATCACCGAACCTGTTGTGCCTGATGTTCGGCTTACCAAATCTCGCGTCGGCGAACAGGGTAAAGCAACATTTTATTTCGACCATCCAGCGATCCTGGGTAATGAGGTCAACGAAGACGTGACAGGCATGTACATGCTTGATGAAGAAGGCGAGATTACTACTCGTGAAGTCAAAGCAAAATTTGTCAATGGCAAACCCGCAGCATTGGAAGCAATCTATATCATGAACTCCACCGCCGAGTGGGATCGATTCATGCGGTTTATGGAACGCTACTCAGCCGCAAATGGGCTAGGATTTGACAAAGCTGAATAATTAATTAGCTCATGCTCGATCGCTCATCCCCACCCCATCCAGATCCGCTCCAAATTTCAATCAACTGTGCGGCGATCACTGTCAGTGACACCCGCACACCCAGCACAGATCTCAGTGGTGAATTAGTCAAGCAACTACTACGCTCTGCTGGGCATAAAATTGGTAGATATCAGATTATCCCAGACGAGCCAACCCAGATTTTGGCTGAACTAAATATGGCGATCGACAGCCAGCCAATTATTAGTGCGATCGTCTTCAATGGCGGTACGGGTATATCCCCCCGCGATACCACCCATGAGGCGATTGCTAGTGTCCTCACCAAAACTTTACCTGGATTTGGTGAAATTTTTAGGTGGCTTAGTTACCAGGAAATTGGATCGCGGGCGATCGCTTCACGGGCGATTGCGGGTACCTATCACCACTTACTCGTCTTTTCGCTCCCTGGCTCGCGCGGCGCAGTTCAGTTAGGTATGGAAAAACTCGTTCTCCCCGAACTCGTCCATCTCGTCACTCAATTAAGATGAAATCTTCAGACAGCGATAAAAGTAATTCTCCAAACTGGATTGCAGCAGGATTTATCTGTTTATTAATTGGGGGTACTATTGCTGCGAAAACTTTGTTACTAATCGATACCGATTTAGAGATTAAAACTAAATTTAGAGGACAAAGCTGGCAAGTAAATCTACAGTCGAGCCGCAAATACATGACTGAAATCGATAAAGTTATCGAGCGGGAATTTAGCCCAATTGGGGTACTACTCCGCAAACAATCTACTCAACTACTGGCGCAGACTAACGATTTATTAGCTGTCCGCAGAGATTGGTGTCTGCCCACACCAGAAATTTCAACCATTTTAGCCCAGGCAAAACAATTGAACCCGCTCGAATCCGATCGTTACACCCCCAGCAAAACAGATCGACTCAAGCAACCAGCACACCGCCACAGCCCAAATCAAACTACACTAACTCCTCATCCACTAGTCAATTCAGATCGAGCCGTTAGCGATTGGTGCTTTGCTACAGGTACAAAAAAGTAAATTTATCGACTTGGATTTAACAAAATTTAGATTTCAAATTTTCGATCTTTAATAAGTTCTAACAGTTCCTGAAGCGAGATCTTTCCCACAGAGTTACGCGGGATGCGATCGACAGAAATCCACTGTTTAGGAACTTTATATTTACTAATCTTACTGCCGATCGCCTGTGCTAAGATCGCTCCTGAAACTAGAGGATCGTTTGGGACATATATCGCCGTCACTACCTGTCCCCAATAGCGATCGGGCAACCCCAGCACCCAGACATCGACAACTAATCCAGTCCCCATAATTAGATCGATAACCTCGATCGGAAAGACATTTTCGCCACCTGTAATAATCTTGGCACTACTTCGACCTAAAATAGTTAAATAGCTAGATTCAAGCCCCACAGCGGCTACACGATCGAATGTACCTAGATCGTCAGGATCGAAATAAGTTGGTGCATCTACATTGGGAAAATAACCCAACATTAATGATTTAGCCCTAATTCGGATCGAGCTTGCTTGACTGTCATCCGATCGAATTAATTCAATCTCTGCATGGGGTAAAACTCTGCCGCAACTGTTATTTCCAGCTAAAAATTCTGCGGGTTTCAAACTTGTGACTTGCGATGCAGTTTCGGTCATTCCATAGGTTAAAGCTAATGGTAACTTGGCAATCCTCGCTCTAGTCAACAGCTCTAGACTTGGCGGGGCACCACCGAGTAAAATTGTGTGGAATTGTGTCAACCAATTTGGATCTAAATCTAATAGTTTCGATAATTGAGTGGGTACGAGCGAGATAAAATAATGCTGGAGATCGATGCGATCGATAAATGTCTTCGGAGCATTACAAAACTGATTAAAATCGACGATAAATAACTTACCATCAGTTAAAAGCGATCGCCACAACTGCATCAAACCACTCACATGATAGAGCGGTAATATACAGAGGGCATTAATTTCACCTACTTCATAAAATTCCTGGAATCCCCACACCGATGCGCTCAGAGTTTCCCAGCTATGGATCGCAAATTTGATTTCTCCAGACGATCCTCCCGTCGGAATAGCGATCTGATGGTGATGCTGACGATTTACCTGTGCGGTTAATTTGGCGACTCGATCCCACTCCGCTGTACCCCAGTGTGGATTGCCTAAAAAGATCGGTATCCCCAAACGGCACCCAGCCATCAAACTGGTGATGAATTCGATCGGATCGAGTGTCGCGATCGCGATAAAATTGGGCTGAGATTGGCTAAACTGGCCTAATTTCTGTGTAGCTAGATCGATTGCTACATTACAATCGATCCCCACCAACCATCCCGCCTGTAGCCGTTGATTGAATAAATCATAAATCAATTCACCATTCACCATTCACCATCCACTCACTACCCCAGATATCTAGCTTGGGTTCGTTCCATGGTCGGGTTTCCCGACCGGACGAACTCCGCAATTTGACACTGGGAAGGAACTAGCTTTTTTCCTTAATCTAGCGATCTCGATCGCACCAGCATCGCTAACTTGCAAAAAATTACCCTCAACTACGTACTTACACGATTGTAGAAGAGGGAATAGGAGATATAAAGTTGAGTAAACGAGATATAGAAATGTTGAAAAAGCGATAGCACAGTAGACAACTGAACTAATCAGTGTTTTTACTGACTACTTGGGGTAAACCCATGCTGTAATTTAACACTCTACTGTCGAGATTATAACCGATCTCACCGTTTTGGAGCAGCGATCGGACAAAATGTTCGAGATCCGAGCCGATCCGACGTAAGTTATACTCAGTCAGATCCGCACCACTAGAGGCTTCCACTAATTCATCAAATTGCCCATAAACCTTCCGCAGTGCATCTTCAGTCCAGACGAGTTCGTTGTCAGGATCGATATCTAATGTCAGAGCTTGTTCGCTGGGGATCAGCTCATTGTTCTCGATCTGAGCTGTATAAATATGAACATGACGAGTTGTAGATTTTAGTAGCATATCTGAAAGTAGCGATTAAGGACAGAATTAGTAAGTTTTGCTGAATGTATCTATCTTAAACTTTTTTACTCCTGATTCGGTTTTTAAGCCCCGATCGTTTTTACCGTGTCAACTGTTTACCATTCACCTTTCTTCTTTCCGAAACTCAGATGGACTCATCCGCATCGGATGTTCGGGATTCCAGATCCCTTCGCCCATGAGTCGTGCGTATTGACTCCCACGGATAAAACGATCGCGATACTTAACACCACTAATATTAGTACCAGTTGGAGTTCTCATACTTGCCAAAACATACCCATCTTTGAGTAATTGCTCGTTGAGTAACCGCCCATCTTTCCACAGATAGACAAACTTGCGTCCGTATTTGTCTGTGGCTGTATCATCAAATTCGATGCTGACACTGCCTTTAGTTGGGATGTCTATTAGTTCCTCCAGTCGTTGTTTTGCTTGCTTTCCCCAGGGTTCTTGAGCGGGATCTGGCGCATCGATCCCAATCAATCTTCCTTGTTGAATGATTGGAGGTTGTTGGGAGTTGTCGATCCACTCTACAGATTGTCCACTAGTAACGCGACTAATTTGTACCGTTGGATATTTTGGTGGCGATGCTTGACAGCCAGCCAATAGAACCAATCCAAGTATTAGCAACCATTCACCAGATCCCAATCTACAACTCTTCATTCATCTCAACCATGTCTTAAAAAATTAACTCTCAACTAATTTAGTCCTCATCTAGGTGAAGTCTATGCTTAACCTTGCCTTTACCGAAGTATTGTCCGAACTGAAGTTCGTAGACTTCATCCTCATCTTGAGTCTCAACTTCTAGATCGGAGCAAGCATAGCTGACACAGAGCAGTGCATAACCTTGGCTTTGTAATGCGGGCGACAATCCCATCGCCTCTGGTTGAACTAAGTCTCCAGATATCACTCGCACAGCACAAGCAGTACAGGCACCATTGCGACAGGAGAATGGGAGTTCCAAGCCTCGCTCTTCGGCACTGCGGAGGATGTATCGATCGCTAGGAACGGCGATCTGGTGATGTGTGTCAGTCTTGCGATTATAAATTTTAATGTGATAATTGCGAGTCATGCTTCATAACTAGTGGCTGGTGTTGTGAATCTTTCCAGGTACTCTCCATTATCAGTTGACAGTTACTAAAAGTCTAGGGTATGCTAGTTAAGCGGCAAAATTCGCACAAAGTTTGTGTTGGAGAAGTGGCCGAGTGGTCGATGGCGCAGCACTGGAAATGCTGTGTAGGGCAACTTACCGTGGGTTCGAATCCCACCTTCTCCGTAACTAGTAGATAAGCTCCAGACTCATTGTTGTGACTTTACCCATAACCCTGCCATTACGGCGGGGTTATGGTTTAAATATGGGATGGCAAGGTTATGGTTTATTTAATGAGGCAGTAGATCTAAGATCGGTTCTGGCTAATTGCAGAGCAGATCTAACTTCCTCATACCTAAGAAGTGCGGGTTTATCCATTAGCGCGACAACACGACCTTCACTCGGATATTGACCTTCGGCATAAAGTTGAACCACAATTTCTCGTACCTGTTGACAGCAGTAATTTACATTCTCTTGATGCGATTGTTGGCGGTAGTTTTTGTAGATAACGGCAATCGCAGAACACAGATCGGGAAAGTATTTATAAAGAACTCTACGATGGCATCCTAACCTACGCGCTACCTCAGACACGGAAATCGGTGGATGTTCTGATTGAGATAGCTCTCGTTCCAACCAGCAACGAGCAACTTTCAGATCGAACGATTCACCACGAACGACGCTTGACGCAAGATCCGCATTACCAGGAGAAGGCTGTCTTTTTGGTAATTGCCAGTTGTCTAAGTCTAAACTTTCACCAACTTCCCCAGTAAAAAAGTCAACTAGAGACAGTTTAAAATGAGCGCAGATATTCAGTGATGACTCTAGCAATGGCAAGACTTCACCACTATGCCAAAGCCATAGTGTATTTTTCGGAACCTTTAATCGACGAGCTAAAGCGGCAATATTACCTTCAGTAACTTCATTAGCAAGCATTGATAATTGCTGAGTGAGATTGGTAGCAGATAATTTTTCTCTAGAACTTGGGGTCAGTGTCAGTAACGCTCCCAGAGATTCAACCTTCCATAGCTCTAACTCTGTCACCCGAATGCTGGCATTGTTTTTGCTAGCAGTTTGACCCAGCCAAGTGTGACAACGCGAACAAAAGCCTAACTGAAATTCTCGACTGAGTGGCGGGTTTGAATGCTGACAATTTGAACACTTATCGATCAAAGGTGTTTGGTGAACGGGGCAGTATTTGACAACCTTCAACAACCATAACAGCGGTTCATATAAGCTATTGCCTCGTTCTTGCCACTCTTGGTAGCAAGCAGGACACCAAGCCCTAACAGATCTAAATAAATTGCGGCTTGGTATAACATCGCTAAAACTTAACATTGTCAACAAATTTAAGTCTTGGTGCATGGTGAGTCGTTCCAATGCCCAAACCAAATCTTGGCTGGTAGAGCCAACACCATTTACTGCACCCAAAAAGCGAGAAATACTAAGTAGATGAGTAGCACCACATTTCTTCTCGATCAGCCGAGAGATTTCGCGCTCTAGCAGCGTTCCAACGTTCATAGTATGGCTAGCTGCTAACCTAGCAATATAACTGGTCAAACTCTCGACCAATGGCGTACCAACCCCAATCGGAGCCAAGTGATTCAAATAGCTATGGTAGATCGTTGGTACCGATACCTGCCACGACTCATAGACTTCTAAGTTATCAACTCTCATGATGCCAACTGCCCGATTGCATCTCGCTTGGGCTTACGCTGTCCCACCTTCTGCTTTGAACCACCCGTAGATTTAGCTGACGGTGGCTCATCACTGCGATTGCTACCATCAGCATCTAAACCTAATGCCATCCGCAAACTCCGAATGTCAGATTCCTCTTCCGAAAGCTGCTTCTCACCTTCTACAATCTCTTTAAGCATTCCTCGACATTTAAACGCCGACCAAGCACGATTTTCCAGGTGTTTGAGGGTAACGGTATGTACGTCCTCATCCAAGGCATCTTTAAGTGCCTTGGTCAGCCAATCTTTAAGAGTACCGATACAACCTAACGATCGTTCGTAGCAATACTCCCAATTTCCCACCAAATCCGGCATCTCCAGCACAGACATTTGTCGCTGAAAACTCAATAGCGTACTTTGAAACGCCCTCACATCATCAGGATCGCTGGCATAATAACGGCGGAAGTGAATGTCGATACTCCGACGCATTAATTGACCGCTGAGATTGCGGAATGATAGCAATTCATAAGTGCCTAACAACCCATGAAGAACTCCTGTCACATTAGCAAGGGATTTAAGTGAATCCATCTGGTCTTGCAATTTCCGACCGCTAGCCAGTTTCCCTAAATGCTGGGCTTCGTCGATAAAGAAAATATCAGGCTTACGGTGGCGCAGGGCATTTTCTAAAGCTATTCGCAGATTCGCATTAACTGTTTTGGGTTGAATAATCAGCTCCCCCAAAAGATTGCGATAGATGCCCTGAGTGCCATAATCCACCTTATGGTTAATCGAAGGCTCGTTGAGTGCCATCAGCGACCGAACATAAAAATTCTTCCAGTCAAAATTTTTGGCATCAGCGGCAATCGCTTCGATTCCCGCCACAGGAATGCTTCCAGGTGCTAATACCGCTCTGACTAGAGCTGCTTCGGTTAATTTCTGTTCTAATCTCCGTCTGAGAGTAGTCTTGCCGACTCCACTTGCTCCATAAATAAATACGAACGAGGCTCCAGCAGGTTCGGCAATGGTACGCAACGACAGATCGCTAACTTCTTTAAGCCTTGGATGAGCGATAGTATGACTTTCAAAATAAGCGAGTCGTTGAGCGACACAAGCGTGTAGTAATGCTGGTGGAAACCCTGTATCTATTGCTGTGCTGATGATTGTCATGATTAAAATTCGTCATATATTTCTAACTCCACTGTTGAAGGGTTAGATGGTAATGTGATGTTTTCGTGTGTCTGCGCCGCATCCACTGCTTCAGATACAATCGGCGAAAGAGTTATCCCAGTTTCTATATTTGATGGGATGGCAGTTAAGCTATGCCTACTGGGGTTGTCGATTAACTTCAACGCTCCATGTGTTGCCAAATCTTTCATCCGTTGCTGTTGGATGCTCTCTTGACTTTCTGCGTCTGCCAAAAATGCCGCCAGCTTTTTAGCGGAGATCGCTGATTGTCCGCTGTGATTTTGTCGTTGTTTGCGAAGTTCTTCAGTGGCGATCTTTAGTTCTTTCTCGGAGCAGTTTTGAAAGGTAGTGTAATACTGAGATTCACATTTAACCCACTGATTCTTGACATAGGCATACGCTGTCCCAATATCGAACGGGTCGTAACGAACGGGTACTAATGTTTGCTCGACATCTGGATTTCGGAAGCTGTTCGACCAGTAGTAGATATAGTTAATCTTGACACCCTGACCAGATTGGACTTTGGCTTTACCGCTGGTGGTGGTTGGTAAGGTCAGGATTTTAAAGTTCTCATCGTAGGCAATCAGGCGATGGTTGCGATTGCCACCTGAGAACAGTCCAGATTCAAAGCTATCTCTAGGACTTTGACCTAATGTTGGATGAAGAGTGGTGTCGTAAATCTCGTCAGCCCAGAGGGTTAGATACTCCGACAGCAACTCTAAAGTCCAAACAGCATGACGCTTGGGATTGACCGATCTACTATAGATGCTGATTCAGTGAATAAGAAAATGATATTAAACAAATATTTATTGTAAACTACTAGCTTGAGAGAGCGAGAAAGGGATGGGAACACCAAAGAGCCAACCCGAAGGGATTGTCTCTTTACCAACACGCTAAAACTGGACTCCCTGACCGAACTAACAGTTTTTACTAGCTCTCGTGTCGCTCGATCGATCGGGATGCCAATTTTCCCTAGCGCGGTGAGTCAAGGGGTTGGCGGCGGCTTAGTACCGATCGAAGATTTTTGGTAGTGATACAGAATTTGTAGCGTAAATCTGAAATCTAGGGATAACGTTATCATTAGGTCTTTACGAAAATTTTAGCGTGTTTCTGCCTTCTCTTGACTAACATTTACGGCAAGCTTATGATAGTTTTTAGAACACACGGCACACTTATGATTCCTCAAGGTATCTTGCTATGTTTCCCACTTTTACCAGTTTATAAGGGTTTCATCTTTTAGAGATGGCAAGCTTATGATTCCAAATCGGCAAAATTATGGTTTAAGTCACATTGTAGGCTGGGGCTTTTTTACATTCTAAGGGAGGTCTAAATCAGGTGTTTGTAGACACCCAGTGGCAATCCGGTTCGCCGTTTGACTTCAACTAAAGAGCGGTAGGCACCATGCAATTGACGCTCGTGACAGATGAGTGTGGCACTATCTCGATCGAGTCCTAATTCCATCAGTGCTGACATGGGCAGCACATTCAACCGTTGCCAATCGATCGGATCGGCAGACTTTTCATAATAGTTAAAAGTAATCATTGGCTCGATCGTCTGGCATAATTTCTCAGGGACATCTGCAAGTTCGGTTAGTTCTTCTAGATGAATAAACATATGCCCTTCAGCTTTAATTAGTTCGATATTATTAGAGTAGGCGATCGGCAGTCCTAATATATATACCAGATCGTCTTTAGAGCATTTATTAATATCGACTTGACCTCTGATGCTAGCGATTAGTTGCGCTGTCGATCGCTCGGTCGGTAAAATTGTCCCTCTAGGCGCACTTTTAATCAAATAAGAATTTTTAATATTCATCGCGATCGCAAATTGAATCGGCACAGCTAGATATACCAACCAAAACTGACCGCCAAGTGCAGCTAATATCGCGAACGCACTCATACTGCCACCAATTTGCAACCATTTTTTGGTTTTAGTTAGATAGCCAGCATAGGCGATCGTCAGGCTCCCAAAAATCGGTAAAAATGACCACCAGACCCATTTAGGAATTTGTCTCAAAGCTGCACTAGACATAAATTCGATTACTATCTTAGGTAGTAAGCTGTTCCAATTTTGAATTATTAACTACGATTTGGAATTTGATTCCTCTATGCTGTCAAAAAATAGCTACCGACTAAATATCGTCTAACATTTTCCGACGTTTGACTTCATATTCTTCAGCCGTAATAATTCCATCTTCATACAATTTTTTTAGTTCGTATAAAGTAGACGTAGCATCTTTAGTCGAGCGGCTAGTTGACGGAATTGGATAACTCATACCTCGATCGAGTAGATTTGGATCGATATAGTTAAACCTAGCATCAAACTCTCGATCGGGCATGAAGCATAGTCCTAAAAAATCAAAGAAGGACATAATACTAGGTATTAAAGTCCAAGAAAAAATCAAATATAGGATACCTTGAACATTTTTACCTAAATAAAATTTATGGATACCAAATGCACCACCAAAAAAACAAATTAGTATTGCTGCCGTTTTATTTCTCATCAGTTGTTTGCTCCGTGGATAAAACAGTCTCTGACTATCAGTTCTTTTTGCTTTTTTTCAGCCGCGCCATTAATAAGTAAATCCCGACAGTACCCAATTGTGCTGCGAGGAGGACTAAATAGGCAGAGAAATATGGATTGAGATGGGCACTAGATACCCAGGCAAACAAGATCGTACCGAGCAGTGTATAAGGTAATAGCTGCCACGATCTAGATCGCAAGTTGTCGATTGGTGGAGTAAGCTTGCTCATATATCTTCTATTTTGGTCAATCGCTACTAGGACTGTCAACCGCAGATCGATCGGTCCACTCACATTTTGTCGATTCGATCGCAGCGACAACCCTCAGACTGCCGCATACGCTTTGACAATTCTGTGCTGGTGGAAGCTACTCCCTTTCCACTCAAAGCATGAACCATTCACACTATGCCTACGGCAGGCTACCACCTGACGGTAGGCTTCGCCAACGCCAACGGCTACGCATTGCCTACGGCAGGCTAACACCAACAGTGCAAGCTATTCACTCACTACCCTAGATATCTAGTTTGACACTGGTTCGGGAGTATAAGTAAATCTACATTGCGAAATCGTTTCATTTCGGCGTGACTAAAATTTTTCCGTCAGATTGAAATATTACTTGATATTGAGCTAGCGGTTCTTGGGAAATAGCGGCTTGAGAGTTGAATTTTGCTAGCTGAGGGAGGGGAGTTTTTGCTTCAGAGTCGGCAGCTTGTCGATCTGTCGGTTCGTAGTCAGCGATTTCGCCAGTTTTAGTTACTGCGACGCGATAGTTGAGATTTTGGGCATCGATTGGCTTTGAGCTGGTTAATGATTTTTGGAGTGTGGTGGTGAGTTGCGCTGCTAGGGCTGTCTGCAATTTTGGTTCGGTAATTGCTTTGCCCAAGCCCATTGTCCCCTGCAATTGTCCCACTGGATCGATCTCGACGACTCCGGTGGGAGTGAATACTACGTTAAAATTACCGATTGCTTGATTTGGGTCGGTATTCTGGGTCGAGAGTTTGGCTAGAGGTAAGTTTGACTGTGCTGCATTTGTCTTCCCTACAGGCTGATAACTGACAATCTGACCATCTTGGTTGACGTTTACTTGGAAATTGGCAGGTTGTTTAATTTGGTTGCGCTCCTGCCAATTTTGGTTGAGATCTCGCTGTAGTTTGCGTTCGAGAAATCCGATTTGGGTAGCTTCAATAATTTGACCAGTTTTGGTGGGGAGGGCACTAGTGGATGGCGAGGTACTCGATGATGGCTGGCTCCCTGAGGTGGAAGTTGTGGCAGTAGCTACAGCCGCAGTCAAGGATTTGGGGGGTAAGACTTGGGGTGCGGGGAGTGCATAGCCAATCAGGCTGGCGACAACTAAGCTGGCTAGTCCCAATCCAGCGGGGACAGCCTGTGCGGAGATTGGTTGGGCGATCGCTCTGGTAACTGGTTGTAGTGGGATGATGATGTCTGGCAAAGTACGTCGATCTGCCAGAAATTGATCGATCGCTTCGAGGAGATCGAATAGTTGAATGGTAGATAAATTGACTTGCGTAGGTCGATCGATCTTGACGGCGACGCTGGTGGGGTGAAGTGAGTCTTCAGTAGCAATAGTACTGACTTTCGGCGCACTAATTTGGTTGCTGTGGGACTCTATTTTCGCCTGGAGATGATGGATATCGCGATCGCCTCTGACTAGCGATACTAGGCTCTCGGCTGTTTGCGATTGCAATGGGTGGGGGATGCCACTCAAAAATTCTTGGGCATAGTCGCTGACTGTTATAACTAAACTAGTCAGAAAATCTCGGCCGCCAAATAGGGGTTGTTCGCACCCTACAAAGTGACACTCAGCATTAAATAAGCTGGACATTAAGGGGCGCGGATCGGGGATGCCAGTGGTGGATGTGCCATCACTCAACCCGTCCAAAATTAGGGTACAGTTTGGCAAACTATACTGACGGCGAATAGTCATGGTAGTGCTTTTTCCGTAAAATTTAATATATGTAATGCGATTATATCAATCGATCGATGACACTCAGCTATTTCTGTATTTAAATCAAGCTAGGTGCTTATCCTACATAGTACCCATTCATCGCACCGTTGATGTAGTCTCCCCACTGGAGAATCGACTAGTTATCTCGATCGAATATCGCTAGAAATGTTCCCACAAATCCTTCGCCGCCAGATCTTGACTAGATGGCTTGAATCCATTCTTTGACTTGATATTCTGTCCAAATTCCGTTCGTCCAGTAGGGATCGGCTTCAATCAGATCGCAGACTTGTTGTCGATCGTTAGCTTCATAAATACCAAAAACTTTAGTGAGATCTTGGGTAGGACCGATCGTGACTAAGATTCCATCGGCTTTTTGCCGTGCTAATCCAGCCAAATGTGCCTCTCGATAAGGTGTGCGTTTGTTGACGACATCCTCACAATAATTACCCCACAGCACGTATTTTGTCATGAATATAAATAGATCGATCGATGGTCATTATAACCTGTTGCAAATTGCTGCTCGATCGGATCTCCTCCACCTAGCCAACGGGCGCAACCCTTCTCACTTGAAATTTGCTGATTGTTACAAATAGTAATTGCGATCGGACGATCCAACATTAGAGGCTACGCTGATAATTTAGGACTGCTATAGTTGACAGTTGACATTAATTTCGCTCCGCTAAGTTTTCGATCTCTACACCGGAATAGTAGTGAGCCAAGATATTTGGATACGTCATCCCTTGCTGGGCGAGATTATATGCCCCCCACTGACTCATGCCTAATCCGTGCCCATAACCGCGTCCAGTGAAGAGAAATCCTTCTGGTGTAGGGGTAATCGTAAACCGGAGACTGCGAAGTTTGAGCGCAGTTCGCACTTGAGTTCCGGTCAAAGTTTTTGCTGTATCACCACTAATTTTGAGACTTACGACACTACCAAATTGAGTGGTGCGATCGGGTGCGATCGTTTTGAGCTGCTTCATTTTTAGCCCTTGACTGAGTTGAGCCGTAGTAAATGCCTGAGTCCATTCATATCCAGGCGTACCCAGATCGAAGTCTGGCACTCCTCGTAAGTAAGCCAAGCGATTCGACCAAATGTCTTCAACATTCTCTGTATGCCCCCCAGAAGCCGAATGAAAGGCTGCTAAGATCGGTTTGCCTTGATATGTCAGGATTTGACCTAAAGTGGCATTAACGGCTAGTTGAGTGGTGTCTGCTTCGCTAGACAGACCTCGGTACACCTGACTGATTTGGCTACTATCAACGTCGAATAATTTTTTGGTGGTGGATCGACGGCGATAGAGTGCGTAGGTACGTGCAGCAACGGCTTGAGCCTTGAGAGCTTCCATCGGAAAAGTCGCACTCATCTCCGCACCTAAGACGCTGTAGAGATACTGTTCGAGATCGACATGATTTATGACTACCAGTTTTTTGCCACTCGAAATCACCTGCACCGCTCCACGATACCAACGATCGTCGATCCAGATGTAGCCACCCTGTTGCGGCTCGATCCACAGTTGAGTTACTTGGCGATCGCCAAATTCGATCTCATCGTTATTGGCTATAGCCAGTAAGGCTTTGAGCGGCTGGAGTTCGGCAAATTTTTGCCGATTGCCATCGCTGACGATCGCTGGAGTAGAGGCGGCGAGACTAACTTGGGGAATTTTTTGGGCGACGGCGACTCGCAATCGCTCGGCTTGAGCTGGGGCGATCGTCATCAGCCACAATAGACAAAACCATCCAGTCTGTTTACCCAATTGCAGAATCCGCATCATCAAAAATTTATCATTTAGAAAAGCCATGATACTATGGAACGCTTGGCATTTGAATCGCGTCTGGAAACGAAGATCGAAATCGAAATCGATCTTTTTTGCCCCACTCTGACTAGATTAGGGCGATCGCGATCGATATGGTTGACTATTCCGCTACAATTAATTGAAAATTCACGGTTATTAACGTTGTGAGTAACATCCCCCCTCTTGACCTCAAACGGCAGTATCAAGCGATCGGTGCTGATGTCAGCGCAGCGGTACTCGAAGTTTTAGCTTCAGGTGCTTACATTGGCGGACCGATCGTCCAAAACTTCGAGCAGCAATTTGCCACCTATGTCGGCACGACTGAATGTGTTGGTTGCAATTCTGGCACAGATGCTTTGTACCTAGCCTTGAGAGCGATGAATATCGGTGCTGGGGATGAGGTGATTACTACCCCCTTTACCTTTATTGCTACTGCCGAAACTATTAGTGGAGTGGGCGCAAAGCCAGTATTTGTCGATATCGATCTCGCTACTTTCAATCTCGATCTCAATCAATTGGCTGCGGCAATTACACCTCGCACTAAGGCAATTATGCCCGTGCATCTATTCGGAAATCCGGTGGATATGACGGAGCTAATGTCAATAGCTGCCCAGCATCATCTCACTGTCATCGAAGACTGCGCCCAAGCAACGGGGGCAAAATGGCAAGGTAAACCAGTCGGTAGCATCGGACATTTTGGTTGTTTTAGCTTCTTTCCTACCAAAAACCTCGGTGCTTGTGGGGATGGTGGTGCGATTACGCTCAATGATCCTAGGTTAGCTGCCGATTTGCAGATGTTTCGCGAACATGGCAGCCGTCAGCGATATTATCATGAAGCGATCGGTGTCAATAGTCGGCTCGATGCAATTCAAGCAGCGATCCTGAGGGTAAAACTTCCACATCTCGATCTCTGGAATCAACAAAGATCCGCCGTCGCCAGCCGCTATCAACAGTTACTTGCCAACATTCCGGGGATTATTACCCCACAAGTCACACCTGGGGGTGAATCCGCCTGGAATCAATACACGATTAGGGTAGTTGCACCGACAGGAACAGATGCCGCAGCTCACCGCGATCGAGTTCGTGCTAGTCTCCAAGAAGCTGGGGTCATCTCGATGATCTATTACCCTTTGCCTTTGCATTTACAGGCGGTATATCAGGATCTCGGCTACCCAGTCGGGAGTTTCCCCAATACCGAACTTGTCAGTCATGAGGTGTTATCCTTGCCGATGTTCCCCGAGCTTACTTTCGAGGAACAGCAACGAGTTGTATATGCCTTGAAGGACGCAATCGATACTTGTAGATAGATCTAGCGATCGAAGTCTTATCCCCTCATTCATGGTTAAGGAATCAGAACTCGATCGCTACT
Organism: Chamaesiphon sp.; assembly: GCF_041737865.1. Lineage (NCBI taxonomy): Bacteria > Bacillati > Cyanobacteriota > Cyanophyceae > Gomontiellales > Chamaesiphonaceae > Chamaesiphon > Chamaesiphon sp. Next base: position 38,368 of record NZ_JBGSQZ010000083.1, on the reverse strand, counting down.
CATTCGCTCCTCAATTCTAAGGGGACTTAATCGGAGTTGGCGATCGAGTTGGTTGGGTTACAGGAGTAGGATTGACTTGTGGGGGTGCAGATGAGCCTGGGGTGGGATTTACAGCTCCAGGATTTGGCGTAACCCCAGGTACGATTCCAGGATTTGGCTGTGCAACACGAGGATTTATGGCACCAGGATTTACAGCTCCAGGATTAGATGGGTTTACGCTTTGGTAGGGATTGTATGGATTTGGGTACCCTGGGAGATTGTCGATAACTGGGGGAGTGGGAGCCGTAGTATTCGTGGGTAAAGTTGCTAGTGCTACTCGATCGCCAGCAACACCTCTGAGCGCGTCGAGGACTTCCACGACCTGATTGTAGCTCACCTGTTTAGAAGCATACAAGACGATCGAGCTATTGGGACGTGCTTGGCGATACTGTTTGATAGCTTCGATCAATTGTCCAGGGACTAACATCGGTTGCTGCTCTAAAAACAGTTGCCCCTTGTCACTGAGCGTAACCATCAGCAGTTCGCGCGCGGCGGGGGCACCGCTGGAAGCCTTGGGAATATCGACGTTGATTGCCTGTTGTCTGGCTACCTGTAGCCCTGCCAATAGGAAAAATGTCAAAATACAAAAAATCACATCTATGAGCGGTACTAGCTCGATTCTTGGCTCTTGGTCGGTATTCCCAGAATTTATTTTCATAGTAGAGTTAGAGTTTAAATTATTATTTCCATCACCCTACTACTCTCTACACTCGATCGTCTACCCCCTGATTTAAAGCCAGTGTCATCCTTTATAATTTAAATACCGAATAAAAGCGATCGAATAACGTGCAAATTACCTTCCTTGGCACATCTTCTGGTGTCCCCACTAGGGCGCGAAATGTTTCTAGCATTGCCCTCAATCTCCCCCAACGAGCAGAAGTATGGCTATTTGATTGCGGTGAAGCCACCCAGCATCAATTACTCCGTTGCGATGTCAAAATCAGCCAGATTCGGCGAATTTTTGTCACTCATTTGCATGGCGATCATATTTTTGGTTTAATGGGATTGTTGGCTACATATGGCATGGCGGGTAGTCCAGATCAAATTGATATTTATGGCCCTAAAGGATTGGATGAGTATCTGCGGGCGTGTCAAAAGTATTCCTATACTCATTTAAACTATCCGCTGAAGGTACATACGATCGAGCCTGGGGTAGTTCACCGTGAGGCAGACTTTACAGTTACTTGTATTCCGCTCAAGCACAAGGTACCAGCATATGGCTATCGCGTCAGCGAAACCGATCGATCTGGTAAATTTAATCTAGAGCAGGCAGAGGAATTAAATATTCCTTCAGGGCCAATCTATGGGAAGTTAAAAAATGGTGAGGTGGTAACTTTACCCGACGGTAGAATTATTAATGGTCGAGATTTGTGTGGCGATCCCGAAATTGGGCGGAAATTTGTTTATTGTACCGATACCGTCTATTGTGACAATTCGGTTGAATTAGCGGCTGATGCTGATGTCTTAATTCATGAATCTACCTTTGCCCACCAAGACGCCGAGATGGCATTTGACAGGCTGCATTCTACTTCGACAATGGCGGCTCAAGTGGCTTTGGGTGCTGGAGCTAAGGAACTGATCTTAACTCATTTTAGTCCCCGCTACGCTCCAGGCAATGCGATCGTGCTTGACGATCTATTACAAGCAGCACGAGCGATTTTTCCAAATACGCGGATGGCTTACGATCTGATGACTCATGAAGTGCCGCGTAGAGTTAAGTAGTTCACAGTTGACAGTTAAAATATTGGGTTGGGGTTTGTGAATTAAGATCAAAGCCCAAAATTGAAGTGAATTACTTCAATTAAAAATGATCCAGATATTTTCTACTTTCGACCGCTCTGGTGGGAAGTTTAGTTCCCCGTTAGTAGAAATTAAGTAGAGGAAGCGACAGAAACTCTACAATATCCGGATATTTAGTGGATCGATATCTATACTTAAAATGACATTTCGTTCATTATTTTCTGCACTGTCTACCCTCCTACCGTCGCTCTCTTACGGTGGGCAGTACTGAGTCACTGCGACATAACCCTCATCCAGTGTTTTGGATATCTTATATAAATAAGGAAAATAACTGTAATAGCAACAGGAATTAATTACTGATTCCATATATCTATACTAGCTGAGTCGTTCCATTCTAAAATCATCCAAAAGGATGAGAATTTAAAACAATTTTTGCTGGTAGTATTGAAGATGTGTAATTCAATATTTCTATAGATCTAAATCTCGAAGTTCGCGCTGTTTATGGTTGAACTGCTTTTGCTCCACTGTCAACAGTTGAGCGTCATCGATCGAGTGCATATCCCATTGCAATTCTGCCAATAGGAATAGGCTACCCGCAGTAACAATACCAGTCAGGAGAAACTGCCACTCGGGAACGTAGGATAGAAATGAGATCGCCCCAAAATGTAGCAAACCACTGAACATAAATGCGCGAGAGCGTAGTCCCCAAGCCGTTACCAGATATCCGATCCCACTTAGCCCCAGCCACAGTTCACACAGATGTGGCAATACCACCCATCCGCCACCAAAGATGCCCCAGTTGGTCAATAGTACCCCGCCAATCATCAATCCGACCCAGGTATACACTACCCAGCGCAATCGCTCTACCGTCACCCAATACCAAGCCAAACGGCAAGTACCCCATGAGCCAACCAGCGTCAACACTGACCACAGCATTGCCTGATCTGCCCAACTGAGGGTCAAAAACTGAGCTGTCAAGAAGATGACCGCCGTAATACTACCCCACAATACAAAAACTTGGTCGATCCGGGTATAAAAGCTAGAGAATAGTTTTAAGTCTTTGATTTGGATATGGATGTGCAGGAGTCCTTCAAGATCTTGGACATCTAAAGCATGTTGTTTGCGGCGGATAATTGGCTGTGTAGTGCTAAAAGCAGTCATTCTTTAGGGATTAGTGAGTATTTTTGTATGATTAACTATAGTCTAATGTGGGCGATCCATCGTGCTGACATTTTGCACCAATCCAAATCCCCAACTTCTACCGCGTTTGGGTAGCCTAAATCTATGCTATGACTAAGGATAATTATCGCCTGGCACAAGCTATCGCGATCCTAAATTATCAGCTTAACCCCCAGATGGCGGGCATAGAGCCAAGCAATCCTAGTTAACTTTACCAATAGGCACTCAAATGGGATTGCTATATGAGTCAGAATCGATAAGACATCCTATACTTGTCTTCCCAAAATGACTAAATCTCTGTCGATCCCATTGAGTTCGGCGATTTGAGGTAAATAACCCCATTGCTGAAAGTCATATTTTTTAAATAGATTTAGGCTCGGTTGATTGTGAGCAAAGATAAATGCCACTAGTGTTTTTAAGTCTAAAGTTGGAGTGCTAGAAATTGCCTTAGCTAATAGTTGAGTCCCTAATTTTTTGTGGTGACAATCTGGAGATACATACACACTCACCTCCGCAGTATGACGATAAGCGTCTCGCCCATAAAACGATCGAAAGCTAAACCATGCTTTAATTTCATCATCTACCTCTAATACCCATAATGGGCGACGTTCGGGTGTATGAGCTGTAAACCACTCCATCCGACTTGTCACCGTCACTGGCTCTAAATCAGCCGTCGCCATGCGTCCAGGTATCGATGTATTGTAAATCTCAATAATTGCAGGTAAATCTTCGATCGTCGCGTCGCGAATCATGGTGTCAGGTTTTAGGTTTTAGGTTTTAGGGATGAGGTTTAAATTAGAAAAGTCGCAAGATCCGTGCCGATGGGATCGGCAGCGGATTACGACTTATCACAATTTAAATCTATTAAGACCCTAGCTATTAGCTGTCTAAATATCTAGATCCATCAGATTTAATTTAGGCCCATAAGTTTCAATAAACTCCCGTCGAGGTGCCACGCGATCGCCCATTAGAATTGTAAAAATCCGATCGGCTTCTGCTGCATCTTGAATCTCAACTCGTTTGAGTGTGCGAGTTTCCCGATCCATTGTAGTTTCCCACAATTGCTTGGGCATCATTTCTCCCAATCCTTTGAACCGTTGAATTGTGTAGTTAGCATTGGATGGAAATTCAGCAATCTTCCGTTGCAATTCACGTTCGCTATAGCAGTAATAGTGATTGCGTCCGCGTTCCAATTTGTACAGCGGTGGACAAGCGATATAGATATAGCCTTCCTCAATCAATGCCCGTTGGTAACGATAAAAGAATGTGAGTAATAGCGTCCGAATGTGGGCACCATCCACGTCAGCATCAGTCATCAAACAAATCCGGTGATAACGGAGTTGTTTGGCATTAAATTCTTCACCCCTTACACCCAAACCTAATGCAGTAATTAGAGCCTGAATTTCAGTATTTTTATAAATCTTTGAATCATCAGTTTTTTCGATGTTCAAGATTTTACCACGTAGAGGTAAGATTGCTTGGAAACGTCTATCCCGTCCTTGTTTGGCACTCCCGCCCGCCGAATCGCCTTCAACGATGAAAATCTCTGATTCGCTTGGATCTTTCGAGCTACAATCTGCTAATTTACCAGGTAAAGTAGATGACTCTAGTACTGACTTCCGCCGGACTAATTCCCGCGCTCTTCTGGCTGCTTCTGCTGCATTAAAAGCTTGAAGTGCTTTCTCTAAAATTGCATCGGCAATATTTGGGCGAAACTCTAAGTACTCAGTCAAAGCTTCCGAAACGATCGAGTCTACAATACCGCGAACTTCACTATTTCCGAGCTTAGTCTTAGTTTGTCCCTCAAATTCAGGATTGGGTACCTTGACAGAGACAATCGCGGTTAAACCTTCTCGAATATTCTCACCACCGAGGTTAGAATCTCCTTCTTTGAGTTTATTCCGTTTGCGACCGATCGCATTCATCGTTCGAGTTAAAACAACTTTTAGCCCGTCTAAATGCGTCCCCCCTTCCTTGGTTTGAATATTATTTGCAAAACCTAAGATATTATCGGTGTAGGCATCAACACACCATTGCAGCGCGACTTCTACCTGAACTTTATTCTTCTCACTTTGGATGTAGATGACTTCTTCGTGAAGGGGTTGCTTATCGACATTTAGGTAAGCAATATATTCTTTAATCCCGCCTTCATAAAAATAATTCTCAACCTTGGGTTGGTCACTTTCTAATAGTTCTAGCCGATAATCACTAAAACTAATCCGCAAGCCCGCATTGAGATAAGCTAACTGTTTGAACCTAACGGCTAAAGTATCAAAATCGAAGACAATCCCTTCTTTGAAAATCTCGGTGTCTGGTAAGAACGTCACCGTCGTACCAGTCCGATCTTCGGGACTAGGAACGATTTCTAGTCCCGATACCGCAATCCCCTTCTCAAAGCGTTGGGTATGAATTTTCTGATTCCGCCATACCTTGACTTCGACATGAGCTGAGAGCGCATTTACGACCGAAATCCCGACTCCATGCAAACCACCAGAAACGGTATAACCACCATCCCCAAATTTACCCCCAGCATGGAGAACTGTTAAGACTGTCTCAATAGTTGATTTACCCGTCTGCGGATTGATCCCCGCCGGAATCCCCCGTCCATCATCGATGACGGTAATCGAACCATTAGCATTGATGGAAATATCAATGTTTTTGCAATGACCAGCTAATGCTTCGTCGATCGAGTTGTCCGCAACCTCATATACTAAATGATGGAGTCCAGTCGCCGAAGTGTTGCCAATATACATCCCCGGTCGAACGCGGACGGCTTCTAGTCCCTCCAGTACCCGGATGTTGTCGTCACCATAATCGCTGGTCATAAATGATGCTCCAATAATGAGTCACAAGCCGCTATTGGCTGTACCGATGATAAATCACTCCAAAATTATAACACAGATAGGTTATGAACGAATCTAGATAGTTCTGAGAATATTTTCTGGAGTAAGATCTAGGTAACGCAGAGGAGCGGAGGGGTAGGGGAGCGTAGATTGACTAGAATGGGTGTGGATTGATGTTAATTGTTATTTGTGGTGCGACGGCGACGGGAAAATCAGGACTGGCGATCTCCATCGCCCAACGGCTCAATTCAGAAATACTCAGTGCAGACTCTCGGCAGATCTATCGAGATTTTGATATTGCGACGGCGACGGTATCTAAAGCGGAACTGGCTCTGGTGCCGCATCACTTTGTTAGTACATCAGATCCTCATCATACTGTAACGGTTGCCCAATATCAAGCAGAGGCACAGGCACTAATCGATCGACTCCAACAGCAGAGACAGGTACCATTAATGGTTGGCGGTACGGGACTATATATTAAGTCATTGGTAAAGGGGATGAAAATGCCCAGAGTTGCAGCAGATGAAGATTTGCGATCGCAATTAACCAATCTCGGTCAGGTGCAATGCTACCAGATTTTGCAACGAGTCGATCCTCAAGCCGCTCATAAAATTTATGCCAACGATCCCAGACGCACGATTCGAGCTTTGGAAGTTTATTATGTCACAGGGCGGACTATTTCTAGTCAGCAGGGCGAATACCCGCCGAGCTATCCAATTCTTCAGATTGGTTTGGATTGTGAAAATTTAGATATCCTCGCCCTCCGCATCGAACATCGCGCCCAGCAAATGATTGAATTGGGTTGGGAGGATGAGGTGAGATATTTGGGTGCTAAATATGGATGGGATTTGCCACTACTCAAGACACTGGGATATGCTCAGATGCGTCAGTATATCCAGGGTGAGATTAGTTTAGCAGCCGCGATCGAGTTGACGACCTTATTCACTCGTCAATTTGCCAAACGTCAACGTACTTGGTTCAAAGCTATTCCCGAAATTGAGTGGTTTGATAGCAACGATCCAATCTTACTCGATCGAGTCTGGCATCGAGTAAGACAGTTTCGTGACGCAAATCAAAACCATCAATATCTTAAATATTAATTCAAATTTACTCTATTATCATTAGTCTCATTTTTCGCATTTTAAAAGCCTTGTTTTCTCTTAAAAGCTTTCATTATTTTATTCAACTGTTCATCAGAAGTATCATTGCGTCCTTGTTGAAAAGCTTTAAGCCCAGTATCGAAAAAATTCATTACGCATGGCGATACACCAAATTCTTGTGGCTCATAACGACCATTTGACAATGAAACACTAGTTCCCTTCCAATTGTAGGATTTCTCTTTAATAGAACCTATTATCAAAATATTACAAATTTTAGAAATAACATAATATTCCTCATTTGAGTGCATAGTATCATAGTCTACTGAGCGTGTAAAATATATGGCTAAGTCTTTAAGATCCATTTCTTCAGATGCCGATGTAGGCTTATCAAGAATTAAAAGGTGCTGTCGATAACTTGCGATATCTTCCCGTCGTCCACACAAATAATCTTGCCATACTTTCAACGTGGGCTGAACTAGAGAACCATGTCCATATGGTAAATATTCATAGCCATCTCGTGTTAGGTGAGTTAGAACCCTCCAGGAGAGGGAGACGCAAAATTTTGATAGCCATTGATCGTAATCAAATGCTAAATCATTTTGTCCCAATTTATGTACTGGATGAAAAATTTTATCTGCAAATTGCTTTTCCCAAGTTGAGAATAGATCTTCACATTCTGAGCCTAATAGTTTATACTTATCCCCATCACTAACCCGCTTATTAGGATTACTGGATTTCCTCAAGAATCCTGTAGGAGAGATAGATTTTATCCATCTAAAAACGAAGGAAGGAATAATATGGCTGTCTTCACGCGTTGGTTCATTCTGACAAAGCTTACATAACATAAATTAAGTTTTATCTCTATTGAGAATATGATAAGTATACATTAAATTATTTTTAATAACTTGCCAAGCGAATTCCTGAAAATTGCCAGCGGGTTGAGGGTGGGAAGAAGTTGCGATATGTGGGACGAATATGATTGGCTGAAGTCACACAAGAACCACCTCGTAAGACCATTTGATTGCACATAAATTTACCATTGTATTCCCCGATCGCACCGTCAGCAATTTGAAAACCAGGATAGGGTAAATAAGCACTTTGTGTCCATTCCCAGACATCTCCAAAAAACTGATGATGAAGATTATTCGCAGGGGTAGGATCTAAATAATCACTATCTAGAAAATTACCAACTTGGGGCAGATCGATCGTGGCAATTTCCCATTCAGCTTCGGTGGGGAGTCGCTTTCCTTTCCAAGTCGCATAAGCATCAGCCTCATAGAAACTAACGTGACAAACTGGCTTTCGTTCATCGACTCGTTGCAATCCACCTAATGTCATCACGTACCAGTCATTATCGATTAGTTCCCAATATAATGGCGATCGCCATTGATGGGTTTGTACAGTCGCCCAGCCTTCAGCTAGCCAATATTTAGCTTCTTGATAGCCGCCAGTTTGGATGAATTCTAGGTATTCACCATTGGTAACTAAACGATTACCTAATTTGTAGTCTTGGAGATATGTTTGATGGCGAGGAGATTCATTATCAAAGGCGAATTCATCACCTTGATGACCGATACTATATAAGCCACCTGAATATTTTAGCCATTGAAAAGTGCTGTCTGTGAAAGTAGCTGGAGATTGTAGATCGTCGCGATAGATAGGATGCAGAGGATTGAGTGCTAATATATGTTTGATATCGGTAAGTAATAGTTCTTGATGTTGTTGTTCGTGGTGTAATCCTAAGATGAGGAGATCGGCTAAATCGGGATGTTCGACTAAGCAGAGTAATTCCATCATGGCTCGATCGACATGAGTGCGATACCGATAAACTTCTGCTACTTTCGGACGAGAAAGCAGTCCCCGTTGATGACGCGGATGACGTGCGCCAACGGCTTCATAGTAAGAGTTGAATAGATAACCAAATTGGGGATGAAAGACGGTATATCCTGGTAAATATGGTAGGAGTAGAAAAGTTTCAAAAAACCAGGTAGTATGTGCGAGATGCCATTTAGGTGGACTTACATCGGACATACTTTGGATGGTGTAGTCTTCGATCTCTAACGGTTGACAAATTTTTTCGCTGACTTGCCGAACTTGTTGATATCGATCTAGTAGCAATGGTGTGGGAGTCGCAATCATAGATAGCATAGATTTTTAAAAACTCAAGAGTGGCAGCTTAAAATATATCATCTAATAAAATTGTGACATATCTAAATTTAGAATGGAACTAAATAGAGCGAGATTAGTTCATACTGAGATAGTTAATTAGCCTCTGACTCTATGCCTAGATTTAGTTTATTCTTTAAGCGTATCTTGCCACTTTTAGTATTATTTCTCACGCCGATTATTGCCGTTATCGCGATTAATTCACGTTCGGTAGCATTTCCGACTCAAATCGCTCAAAGAATTACTCCCCCAGGCTTGACTACCCCGACAACACCCCCAGCAGAACCACAATTACCGATTCCCGTACCTTTGCCCAGAAATCCACTCCCTGGCGACATTAAACCCTCTATTCCCACCAACCCGACAACCAATCCCACTCCAATTCCTGATTCATCACAATTTCCGACAAATCATACTAATCGGTTCATTTCACCACCAGAGCGGGACAAGATCTCCGCCTATCTCCGCAGTCGTAATGTCAGTACTAATGGGCTTGTTAATGCGCTGACAGATACTCGATTTATTTTACACGACACTTCAGTATTGATGTCTCCGAGTACACTCGATCGCGAACGCCAGATCGGGCGAGGGCCGCTAGGATTGGGTGTCAACGCTTTTCTACCGCGCGAAAATACCGCAGTGCTAGCACGTCCTAATTTTTACGAAGCCCGCAGACCGACGACAACTGAGTTTGAAAAAGCTAGTGATATATTAGTGAAGCCAGAACGAGAGCGACTATTACGACAGGTTTGGCGATCGACTAATGATAATGCTCGTCGTCAAGCTCTCGATACCGCACTCGCCAATCTCGGCTTGAGTGCGAGTGAAATCGCCACAGAACAAACTGAAGCTAGGGGAAAATTAGCCGCCGCCAGTGGACGCATCTACACTACCGCCACCTGGTCGGTAGAATCGATTTGTACCCGCTTTAATGGTGGCGATCGATCTGTAGCTATTCCCAACCAAGAGGAGGCTCTCCGCAGTGCTTGTGCGCCCTTGAGTAACTATTTTAATATCCGCAACGCTCGCGTCAAATCGACTGTAGCTGCTGAAATCATTCAAGTCGGTGCGCGTTCCGAGCGCGGTAATCAAAATACCTGTAGTGCCAGCAACCCAAATATCGCTACATTTCCCAATCCTGCTTACTCAGAAAATCAGTATACTTCGGCTACCGCCCTATATCTCCGTGCGGCTCTAGCTGCTGGCAAATTTCCGCAGATGACTACTCACTTCACGCTCGATACCTTCGATCCGGCGGGACACTGCGATCCGCGTTGTTTCAATCTCACTAAGCTCTATAGTTCGATCGCGTCAGTAGTAGGCAATGCTCAGGGAAGTAGTTATGGAATTACGCCTAGCTATGGTACTCGATCGGGTACCAATAATATCTGGTGGAACGATCGCATCTGTCATGGTTCTGCACCTTAGACAGTTGACAGTCAACTGTTAAGATAAGATCCTCTTAGTGATACTAGACAGAATATGGATCTCCAATTAATTGTAAATGGCATTGCCCTGGGTAGTATTATTGCCCTGGGCGCAGTTGGTTTGACCCTGACGTATGGCATTTTGCGGCTGTCAAACTTTGCTCACGGGGACTTTATGACTTTTGGGGCATTTATCGCTTGGATGCTGAATATGAGTCCGATTCCAGTGTTGAATAATATCTGGGTATCGATGCTGGTAGGCATTGTGGCGACTGTAGGTATGGCACTGCTAGCTGAAGCGATTTTGTGGAAACGAATGCGGATCGTCCGCGCCACATCGACGACGCTGGTGATTATATCGATCGGATTAGCCTTATTTATCCGCAACGGCATTCTATTAGTCTGGGGTAGCGATGCCAAACGTTATAATCTACCTGTCAGTGAAGCGATCGATCTATTCGGCATCAAGATTAAGTTCTATAATCTAGTTGTACTCGGTTTAGCAATAGTCGCGATCGCGGGACTACATTTTCTCTTGCAAAATACCAAAATTGGTAAAGCAATGCGGGCGGTAGCTGACGATATCGATCTCGCCCGTGTGACGGGAATTAATGTCGAACAAGTCGTACTTTGGACGTGGATTATTTCGGCTAGTTTGACCGGATTGGGCGGTCAAATGTATGGATTAGTGACTAATGTTCGCCCTGATATGGGTTGGTTTCTGATTATGCCCATGTTCGCCGCTGTGACATTGGGCGGGATTGGAAATCCTTATGGGGCGATCGCTGGAGCCTTTATTATTGGCATCGCCCAAGAAGTTTCCGTCCCGATTGTTGGTTCTCAATATAAACTCGCGATCGCCCTAATTCTGATGGTATTAACTCTGCTATTTCGTCCCCAAGGATTATTTAAAGGTACTGCCTAAATTACTCTTCATAATGGTAACGAGCCTGAAGAAAAATAATCCGGTTGCCATCAATCTGATATACTAGGCGATGCTCTAAATCGATGCGTCTAGACCAAGTATTCGGCGCAACATATTTTAGAGGTTCTGGTTTACCGATACCTGTAAAAGGATCGCCATCCAAAATATCGGCAAGCAAATCCATAATTCGGTCTGCTTTCTTTGGTTCGTATCGATACCACCACCGCAGATCTACCTTGAACTCTGGACTGAATAAAGGCGCAAATCCAATAACTATTGGCTGTACTGACTCCTCATCGCCACTATTGGTATTTTTAGACTTGCGGCTCAATCGCTAATTCCTCCCGTAACTGTGCCAAAGTTTGCGGCGAGGATTGGGTAGATTTTGCCCATTCTAAAGCACTAAATAACCGTTTGGCATTAGCAGGGCTTCGGAGCAGATACACTGACTCTAATAGACTCGATAGTTCGTCTGCTGAAATGAGGGCGACATCACCCCGATTGCGACTGGTAATCGTAATAATCTCTTTTCCGTTGCTAACTCGATCGAGTAATTCGGCTAGGTGCGATCGGGCATGGGAGTATGTAATCTCTCGATCTGCCATGGGTATCAATATAGTTGTACAGCTATATTGTACAACTATATCTGAGTTAGTTTCTCTCAATTATTTCCATCAGAGTAATCGATCGAGTTCCCGATTCTCCTTGATTTTACCTAATACCTCTTTGATTTCCTGGGTGCGATGTTTGGCGACAATTAGGGTAACATCGCCATCGCGGACGACTACCACATCTTCTAAACCGATCGTGACGATCGTCTCATCGGGATTGCTAGCGTATAATACCGATCCTTGGGTATCGATACAAACATGATTGGCTAATTCGACATTAATACTATCGCCTTTGAGCAGCCGTTCGATCGCATTCCAATCGCCTAAGTCATCCCAACCAAAATCGGCAGGAATTACATGGGTTAGTTTGGTTTTTTCCATCAAAGCGTAATCGATACTGATCTTGGGGAGGGTGGGATAAATACTCACACCCTGCTCGATCAGAAGTTGCATCAGTTCTGGTGCATGAATCTGGAGTTCAGCGATCGCTGTCTTCGCCGTAAAAATAAATATCCCACTATTCCAGGTATAATCACCATTAGCAATAAAATCTTTAGCAGTTGCTAGATCTGGCTTCTCGGTAAATCGATCTACTCGATAAGTCTTTAACCCGCGCTCCTCGCTACTAACTGCTCCCTGCTGAATATAGCCATAACCAGTCGAAGGAAAAGTTGGCGTAATTCCCAATGTGACGATCGCGCCTTGAGTATGTGCCAATTCTACCGCCGCATCGATCGTCCGAGCAAAAGCCTCAACATCGCCAATCCAAGCATCTGCGGGGAAAAAGCCGATGATTACATCATCTCCATACCGTTTGGCTACTTCCAAACTCGCCCACGCCACCGCCGCAGCCGTATCTCTCCCCTCTGGTTCGGCTAGTAAATTAGCTGCTGGAAGGCTGGGTAATTGCTCTTGAACGCCTGTCTCCAGCAATTTTGAGGTAATTACCCAAATATCCTCCCAACCGCCGACGATCGGCAGCAAGCGATTCGCAGTAGCTTGGATCAGACTTTCACCACTACCATCGAGACAGAGAAACTGTTTGGGGCGATGTTTGCGGCTGAGGGGCCAAAACCGCTCGCCTTTACCGCCAGCAAGAATTACGGGGACAAATTTTGGGTGCATAACATCGTAGAGATAGCTAAATATTACTTGCAGACGATCGCAATTCATTTACACTACCATGACAGCCAAACTAGTGAAACATCTGGATCGATTCCCCGTGTCAAATTAGACATCTAGTGTAGGGGGTGGATGGTGAATGGTGGATGGTGGATGGTGAATCATGATGTCTATTTCTTGAGTGGTGCGGGAGTAGGTTGGTGTAGGGTGTGTTAGGCATTAGCCGTAACGCACCTGGATTATCGAGCAAAGCACTCGCTCTGCGATAGCCATAGACCGAAGGTACTAAAAAGGGCACCCCGACAGATTAATTTGTCGGGGTGCCCTATAGTTTTTGCTATTTGTCAAGCTCTAATACTATGCAGGATTAGCCTGTGGTTGACGGTGAATGAGATTAATCACTGAGGCTTTTTCTAACAGTCCGAGCAAGACACCATCATGATTAGTAACGCTCAAAGTCGTAACTTTTTTGGATTCTAATTGCTCGATCGCTTGCAATAATGGTCGATCGCTGATGATAATTGTGGATGGCTCGATCGATTGCATGATTTCGCTGACTGCTGTATGCGCCCATCGATCGGATCGGACATCTTTGAGTGCATCTAGTGCTAGTTCGCCAACTAAGTGCCCTGACTCATTGGTGACGAGAAACTTTTGCCAGTTACTACCAGTGAGGGTGCGTTGGTCTACAAATTCGCGGAGGGTGATATCCCCATGAATCATCGGACTATTGGGAGTAACCACATCGGCTACAGTCAATCCTGTCAAACGTTCTTGGACTCTGGCATACTGAGCAGATTTACCAGCATTTTGAAGTAAAAACGAACCGATGAGCAGGTTCCAGACGTTATCAAAACTACCATTCAATACTATCGGTAATAGTCCAGATGCGATCGCTACCCAGCCAAAACCTTGACCGACGATGCTGGCAATTTTGACTCCTTTGTATTGATTGCCTGTAACTTTCCAGACGATCGCTTTGAGGATATTACCACCATCGAGGGGTAAGCCAGGAATCAGGTTGAATAAACCTAGCGATAAATTTATGGCGGCTAAGACTGCGGTAATTGCCGCTACTGGGCCAGTAAGATGCGCTGCAAAGCCAAGTGTGGTGAGAATACCAAATAATACTAAGCTAACCGCAGGGCCAGCGATCGCGACCCAAAATGCGGCTGCTGGGGTTTCAGATTCTTTTTCTAGGCTAGCAAGTCCGCCAAAGATGAACAAGGTAATCGAATCTACCTTAATGCCTTGTTTAATCGCGACAAAGCTATGTCCCAGCTCGTGTGCGAGTACGGAACTAAATAATAGTAGGGCAGTAACTAGCCCCAATAGGAATGGGCTAGCACTTGGCAAATATGGAAACTGCGCTGCCAAGCCTTCGCCATAGCTCCATGTCACCAAGCCCAACACTAAAAACCATGTGGGATTGATATAAAACGGGATACCAAATAAAGAACCAACTCGGATACTACCATTCATCACAGCGACCTCTAAATCTGAATCTAGGAGCAATTATTTTATCTATTATGCTTATTGTAACGAAGTACTAAGTTAGCTCTCATTATTCTGGCGGTGTAATATCCGTCTACGGTGGTTCGGTTTTGGCACAGACACGCTCCTGAGATAAGGTACTATCGATGGGATACTAACCCATGATTCGCTAACCTTCTATGGATAATTTTATGACACGCTACGACGTATACGGACTAGGTAACGCCCTCCTCGATGTAGAATGCGAAATCGAGCCAGAAGTACTGGTAGAACTAGGCATCGACAAAGGTGTGATGACACTATTGGATGAAGCCAGTCAGAACAAAATTTTAGATCGTCTCGGCAATTCCGTAACTAAGCGAAGTTGTGGTGGTTCTGGTGCAAATACGATCGTTGCTGTCAGTCAATTTGGTGGCAAAGCATTTTACTCTTGTAAAGTTGCCAAGGATGAACCAGGACAATATTATCTCAACGACTTAGTACAGTGCGGTGTCGATACCAATCTCAAACTCCACCCTCCTGAGCCAGGAATTACAGGTAAATGTCTCGTCTTCGTCACTCCAGATGCAGATCGGACGATGAATACTTTCTTGGGTATTTCCTCTGGTTTGTCAGAAGTTGAATTAGTTCCCGACGCGATCGCTGAGTCCGCGTATACTTATATTGAAGGCTATTTAGTTACAGGGGAAAGTAGCAAACAAGCTGCAATTAAAGCTAGAGAAATTGCTACTAACGCAGGTCAAAAAGTTGCGCTGACACTTTCAGACCAAAACATGGCAAAGTTCTTTAAACAAGGGCTGCTAGAGATGATTGGATCTGGAGTCGATCTATTATTTGCCAATGACAGCGAGGCATTTGAGATGGCTGGTACTCAAGATTTAGCTGAAGCTGTTGAGTATTTAAAAACCATTTCTAAGAGTTTTGCCCTCACCCTCGGTGCCAAAGGTTCGCTAATCTTTGATGGTAAAACATTAATTGAAATCGCACCTTTTCCAGTTAAAGCGATTGATACTGTCGGTGCTGGCGATCTGTATGCTGGTGGGGTACTATATGGGATTACTAATGGGATGAATTGGGCGACGGCTGGACGTTTGGGTTCGCTAGCTTCGGCTCAGTTGGTGACGATTCCAGGTGCGCGGATGGCGACGGTAGATCTGCAATCTTTGTTGAAGGAAGTAAACAGTTGATAGTTGATAGTTGATAGTTGATAGCTGACAGTTGACACTCGGACTGAATTTCTAGTCCGAGTAGGCGGACTTTGCAACATCAGGAGTGGTTAAAACCACTGCGAGTGTAGGTAGTAACTTGGACTAAAATAAGGACAGCATGAGGTGTAGAAAATATGTATAACTATCCTGCCGTACCTGGTATCGACACACTGCCGACGATGTACGATTTACCCAGCGAAGATCCAGAGGAGATGGGTTTGCCTGACGAATTTCATGATTTTCAGCCTAAATTATTGCGGGAAACTTGTCAGCCTGCTGAGGTGGATTTTTTTATCGGGGCTGACTTAAATCTTTATTATGATGTCAGGCAGACAAGCTGGTACAAACGACCGGATTGGTTTTTGGTACTTGGGGCACCTGCGAGTCAGTCCCAGGCAGACCTCAGATTGAGCTATGTGATGTGGCAAGAGGGTGTAGCACCATTTTTGATGGTGGAGTTGTTATCGCCAGGTACAGAGGCAGAGGACTTGGGGCAGACGTTGCGCGTTGTCGGGAAGCCGCCGACTAAATGGCAGGTTTACGAGCAGATTTTGCGGGTACCTTATTATGCGATTTACGACAGGTACTCTCACCAGTTTCGGATGTTTTGCCTCCAGGGTGCTCGGTATGTGGAGCTAGGGGTAAGTGGACAGGGATTTTGGTTCGAGGAGTTGGCACTGGGTTTAGGTATTTGGGTAGGAGCGTATTTTGGTATAGACGGTCAGTGGTTGCGGTGGTACGATCGATCTGGAAGTTGGATCGGTACAGATCGAGAGCAGTTAATTCAAGCGCAACAGCAGGCTGATGAAGCCAGTCAACTTGCGAATCGAGAGCTAGAAAGGGCAGATCTATTGGCTGCCAAGCTCAAAGAGTTGGGTATCGATATGGAGTAAATTATAGATCGTGTCAAATGAATCAACTCTGCCAGAATTAATTGGGCAAATGTTAGCACCGGAATTTTATCCCCATCCGGTGACTATGCCAATTGAATTAATGCAAACTCATGCCTCCTATGTTTTACTGACGGGGGACTTCGTTTACAAGCTGAAGAAACCAGTTAATTTCGGATTCTTGGACTACTCAACAGTCGCTAAACGCCAGCACTTTTGTCAAGAAGAAATCTGCCTCAATCAACGCGGTGCTAAAGAGTTATATTTAGCAGTATTAGCGATCGCGAAACAAGGTGATAAATATTATCTGGGTAGCGATGGGAAAATAGTTGACTATGCTGTCAAGATGGTGCAGTTTCCGCAGCAAAACTTACTCAGCAATATGTTTGAGTCGGGGACGATTACCACTAAAGATGTTGAAGAGATGGGGCGAGTCGTAGCGGATTTTCATGCTAATGCTCAAACATCTGAATATATTAGTAGTTTCGGGCGAGTAGAACAGATTCGACAATCGATCGATGATAACTACCGACAGACTGAGAAATATATTGACCGCGCCCAAACTCAACTACAATATATTGAAACTAAAGCATATACCGATCGATTTCTCGTCGAACATCAGCAGTTATTTTTCGAGCGGATTACAGGTAGATTTATTCGGGAGTGTCATGGCGATTTGCATCTCCGCAATATTTGTCGCTGGCATCATCAAATTCTCCTATTTGATTGCATCGAATTTAACGAACCATTTCGCTTTGTCGATACGATGTACGATGTTGCTTTTGCAGTGATGGATTTAGAAGCCAGAGGACGCAAAGATCTCGCCAATCGGTTTTTAAATACCTATGCCGAGCAGACTGGAGATTGGGCAGGATTGCAAGTATTACCCATGTACCTGAGTCGTCAAGCGTATGTACGCGCCAAAGTTACATCCTTTTTGCTTGACGATCCTAGTGTCGCTAGTGAGGATCGATCGGATGCAGCCCAGACAGCGGGAGATTATTATCGTCAGGCTTGGGAGTATACTCGCCCTCATCAGGGACGAATCATTATGTTGTCGGGACTATCTGGCTCTGGGAAAAGCACCCTGGGTAAACAGATTGCTCAGTCGGTGGGTGGTGTACATCTCCGCTCTGATGCGGTGCGGAAACATTTAGGTGGGATTCCACTATTGAGCAAGGGTGACGATAGTCTATATACGCCCGAAATGACGGCAAAAACTTATCAGCAGGTGTTGGCATTGGGGGCAAAATTAGCCGCACAGGGTTTTACAGTGATTTTGGATGCGAAGTACGATCGACAGTCTCTACGTGCTGCTGTGGTCGATTTAGCCGCAGATCGGGGGATTCCGGTGCAGATGATTCACTGTACGGCACCTGCGGATGTATTACGCGATCGATTGGCACATCGTACGGGGGATATTGCGGATGCCACAGTAGATTTACTCGCCAGTCAACAGGCTACTTGGGAAGATTTTACGCCAGCGGAACTAGGATATGTCACGTCGATCGACACTACTCAAGATTTGTCTATGGCGATCGACAAGTTCATTGTTTAGAGCTTGGCAGCAAGTGATAATGAACTATCTACCATGCCCATCTCCATATTGGGGGCCAACTACAACCTCACCATCGGGCATAATAGTTCTCCAGATCAAATTTCCCCCACGACAAATCAACTGCTTGGTAATTTGGGCATCAGTGAAGTCGGTACTAGCAAAAATAGCACGTTCCATCGCGGGAATATTCGTAGCTCCATTGAACCAAGCAGAAGTAGCATTAATATGGCTGAGATTGCTACCGAGCAAATCGGCTTCATTCAAACCACACCAGTGCAGACTGGCTCCATAAAAATTGACATCCCTGAAAATGGCGCGAATCAAATGAGCACTTGTCAAGACTGCTCCGAACAAATTAGCTCCAGTGAGATCGGCTCCAGTCAAGTCAACGTTGGTCAAGTCCGCTCCACTCAAATTAGCCCCGCTCAAGCACAATTCTCGAAGATTAATAGGAAGATATGGATGCTCGAACTCGGAATGAATCAGCTTGATTCCTCGAAAGTCACGAATTCCTTGCATGTAACTACCAACCAAGTCTTCGGGAGTCATCTCAACGCGAACATCCTGCCAAACCATACTAATACCTCTTTACTGACTAATATCAGCCCTTTCAATGCGAACATTTGCACTAGCTTGTGATGGCGTAAACTCGTAATTGCATCTACTTATTCAGTTGCGAACTTGTCCGCCTTTGTACCACTGGTACCAGCTTTGAGAACTGCGAATCGCCAACCATAACAGCAGCATCGCGATTAAACCGCCAGAATTGGGGGCTTTGAAGGCGAATAGCACCAATAGAACGCACAAGATATCTTCGAGCAATACTGCCCAAGTTGGCAATCCTTGGAGCCGATAAAACCAACCTACTTTCACCAGTTGCAACACAAGTGCAAGCAAGCCGCCGACTACACCCAAAATCCATACCAGTTGAGTTGGCTGAAGGTGTAAGATCCGTGCTACCGCCATCGCCATCACCGCACCCACGATGGGGCTAAATACTAGTTGGGCAAATTGTAAAATTCGCTGTCCCCAAAGCTGTTTGGAGACAAATAGTTCGAGAAGTGTCCAAGCTGTGAGTACAGCAACTACAACTTGCGGTTGAATCTGATTTAACAGCGGTACCTGTTGCCACAAGTCACCTTGAATCAGCCCCATCACCAATAACGGGAGGGCGATTCGCATTCCCGCCGCAGCAGATACCGATAGCACAGCTAGGATTTCAATCATGAATTTTTCGGCTGTTGAAAACTTAGCTTCTAGCTATTGTTGACTGATTTAGACGTTAATATGTGCCTAAATGTGGAATTTCCGCTCTTTATTTGAGTAGCTTAACTTACACTAAATTGAAGCATTTTTGATAAACTAGATCGATCTGCTGCTATTCAACCCTGGTGCGTTACGGCTAACGCCTAACACACCCTACACTTTCCCTCATCTCACTACCAATACCTATGACCAATCGCCATCCTGTCCTTGATGTTCGTAATTTACAGGTACAATTCCTCAGTGTCAAGCAACCAGCGATCGATGGTATTTCATTTACACTCCAGCCAGGGCAAACACTGGGGATTGTTGGTGAATCGGGTTCGGGTAAGTCGATTACTTCGCTAGCGGTAATGGGTTTACTTCCCAATTCGGGTAGAGTTACTCAGGGTGAGGTATGGTTTCAATCAAATAGTTCGACAGCAGCTCAAAATCAGCCTCAAGATTTACTGACATTATTACCATCGCAACTTTCGAGTTATCGCGGCGAACAAATGGCGATGATTTTTCAAGAGCCAATGAGTTCGCTCAATCCAGTATTTACCATCGGTTATCAGCTAATCGAAGCTATTTCCCAACATCAATCGTTGTCTACTGCTGAGGCAAGGCGGCAAGCAGTATACATCTTACAGGAAGTTAAGTTAGTACCTAGTGACGATCGATTGAGAGAGCAATATTTAGCAAATATTGAATCGAGCGCGGCGAAAGAAAAAGATCGCCTCATACCGACAGATCGCGAGATTAATAATGCGATTAATCTCCAAAAACTATCCTGGTTAGAACGTTATCCTCATCAACTTTCAGGTGGACAATTGCAGCGTGTGATGATTGCGATCGCGATTTCTTGCAATCCTACTCTATTAATTGCGGATGAACCCACAACGGCTCTAGATGTTACCGTTCAAGCAACAATTTTAGAACTACTTCAAGAGTTACGCGATCGACGAGGAATGTCAATGATTTTTATCACCCACGATCTGGGAATTATTGCTGAGATTGCTGATGTGGTTGCTGTGATGTATAAAGGCAAAATAGTCGAGTGCAAACCCATTTTAGAATTATTTCAAAATCCATCACACCCATATACTAAAAGTTTACTTGCTTGCCGTCCGCGTCTCGATCGAGAGTCGAAAATTCTGCCGACAATTAAGGACTTTATGGAGGAGCAAATTTTAGCTGATGGTAGAACTCAAATTATTGAAAAACCGCAACCATTAGCTGTAGTTAACCAAGATATACCAGTCGATAGTTATGTAGTTGAACCAGTAAATATCGATCGTCAACAGGAGCCAATCTTATCAGTCAGTAACTTAAAAGTTGGCTTTCCCGCACAGGGAGTATTTGGCAAAGATCGACAACAATATACTTGGGCGGTCAATGATATTTCCTTTGCAGTCTATCCAGGTGAAACACTGGGCTTAGTTGGTGAATCTGGGTGTGGAAAAAGTACTCTCGCCCGCACGATTCTTAGACTAATCGAACCTCAACAAGGCTCGATCGAGTTCTATGGTAAAAATATTACCAAACTCCGTGGCGAAGCGATGCAAATTTTGCGAAGAGAGTTACAAATTATCTTCCAAAACCCGTTTAGTGCCCTCAATCCTCGAATGAATATTTGCGATCTCATTATCGAGCCGCTAGTAATTCATCAAACAGTTAAAAGTAGAGCGCAGCGTCAAGAGCGTGCTGAATATTTATTACAGAGAGTTGGCTTGAACCCAGACTATCTGACATCATACCCCCATCAACTCTCTGGCGGTCAACGTCAACGAGTATGTATCGCCCGCGCCCTCGCACTCAATCCTAAGTTTATCATTTGTGATGAATCTATATCTGCTTTGGATGTCTCCGTTCAGGCGCAGGTACTAAATCTCCTCAAAGAATTACAGAGTGAATTTAACCTCACGTATATTTTTATCTCCCATGACTTGAGTGTGGTTAAGTTTATGAGCGATCGAATTATGGTGATGAATCAAGGTAAGATCGAAGAAATCGATTCGGCTCGTGAGATCTATCGATCTCCACAAACTGAATACACGCGCAAGTTAATTTCCTCAATCCCACTCGGAACGATCGATCGCATTATTCACCAACAAAGTACTAGAGGAATAGTGAATGGTGAATAGTGAATGGTGGATGGTGGATGGTGAATAAGTAATAAATCTCCCCCTTTACCCTTTACCCTTTACCCTTCACCCCTAAAGCCTAAAACCTAAAACCTAAAACCTAAATGATTACTGTAGCTTTACCAAAAGGTGGATTACTAAAAGAATGTATCCAACTATTTCAGTCTGTCGGCTTAGACTTTAGTGCCTTTCTAGAAAAAGACAATCGCCAACTCCAAATCACAGATCCCACCAATCGGGCAAAAGCATTGCTCGTCCGCAATCATGATGTCCCCGTCTATGTAGAATATGGACAAGCACAATTAGGTATTGTTGGCTATGATGTACTGCGAGAAAAAAGTCCTCAAGTTGCCCAATTAGTCGATCTCAAATTTGGCAGTTGTCGGCTATCTGTGGCGGTGAAAGCTGATAGTCCATACCGGAGTAGTTTAGATTTACCCGCACATGGTAGAGTTGCTTCTACATTCGTTCATTGTGCCAGAGAATACTTTGATAGTATCGATTTACCTGTCGAGATCGTACCGCTCTCTGGTTCGGTAGAATTAGGGCCAATTACGGGAATGTCCGAAGCAATCATCGATTTAGTCTCAACAGGTAAAACACTCAAGCAGAATGGTTTAATCGAGATTGAAACTCTATTCTATAGTAGTGCTAGACTGATCGCTCATCCACTCAGTTATCGACTCGATCGAGACTCACTCAGCGATTTAGTTACCCAAATTAGATCTAATTCACTAGTAGCTAGTCCATAGTAATTCATAATTTACCAGTGAAGTCAAACACAATTCTCGCGATCGGGTTATTTTGCATCATTGCGACAGTCATCGGGATCGTGCTCCTGAGTGGA
Source organism: Chamaesiphon sp. (assembly GCF_041737865.1). NCBI lineage: Bacteria > Bacillati > Cyanobacteriota > Cyanophyceae > Gomontiellales > Chamaesiphonaceae > Chamaesiphon > Chamaesiphon sp. Next base: position 15,830 of record NZ_JBGSQZ010000083.1, on the reverse strand, counting down.
ATCGATCGATCTCAGTTGCAATTATGGTTGGAGCAGATGGGGATGTGGGCACCAGTTCTGTATATCTTAATCTACTCGATCGCGACGATTTGTATTCTACCATCTACTCCACTCAATCTGACTGGCGGGGCTATTTTTGGAGCGATGTGGGGGACAGTATGGACGAGCATTGCTGCCATTTTAGCAGCAGTATTAGCCTTTGGATTTAGTCGCACGATCGGTCGTAAATTGGTAGCGCAGAAATTAGCAGGTAAATGGGAATCGATCGATCGAGAAATGCAACAGGGTGGATTCTTTTATATGTTTGCAATTCGCCTGTTACCATTGATTCCCTACGGGATCGTTAATTTTGCCGCTGGATTAACTGCAATTAAATTTCGTGATTATTTCTTGGGGACTCTCTTAGGTACAGTTCCAGGAATTTTACCCTTCGTGATGATGGGTGCAGGTTTGACTGCGCTCAAGCAGGGTGATGTTTTACCGCTGCTGGCTGGATTAGCTCTCACGGGGATGTTAGTCGGGACTGCTACTTGGTATCGCCGTCGCACTCGCTAATTAATGTGAGAGGCTCCGCCAACGGGTTAAGGATATTTGCTTCGTTCTCGCACCGCCAACGATTGAAATCGTGGCTCATGATGCGAAGTCCGCCTTTGCGGACTCATTAGTTAGTCCGCAAAGGCGGACTTTGCATCATGAGCAGAGACTTTAGTCTCTAGGCTCTACTTAACCCGCACTCACGCTAATTATGAACTATTCCCTACTTATTGCTGCTTATTTAGACTACCTGATTGGCGATCCGTGGGGGTGGCTGCATCCAGTACAGGTAATGGGATGGGCGATCGATCGATCGACCAAAATTGCGCTCAAATATTGCACTAGTCCCCACTCGCGTCGCCTTGCAGGTGTGCTGCTCTGTTGGGGGACGATCCTGGGTACGGGGGGAGTCAGTTGGCTGGTGATTTATGCTTGTCAATGGCTGCATCCGAGTGTGGGGATTGCCGTTCAATCGATCGCTTTAGCAAGTTGTTTTGCAGGTAAAAGTCTGCGACAAGCGGCTGAAGATGTCTTAATGGCGATTGCTAGTGAGGATTTGGACTTGGCTCGATCGAAATTGCAGATGTATGTCGGAAGGGATACTGACAAGTTAACTATTCCCGAAATCAATCGCGCGATTTTAGAAACTGTGACTGAAAATGCGATCGATGGTGTGATGGCTCCGCTGTTTTATGCGATCGTCGGCATGTTTATCCCCTTAGTCGGGGCTGTACCCCTGGCGATGGCATACAAAGCCGCCAGCACTCTAGATTCAATGGTCGGCTACCGTCGCGAACCATACGCCGATATCGGCTGGTGTAGTGCCAAATCTGAGGATATTATCACTTGGCTACCTTGTCGGCTGGCTGTACTCTCATTGAGTCTGATTTCGGGTAAGCCGCTGACTGTGTGGCGACTATGTTGGCGAGATGCTTCCCAAGATCTCAGCCCCAATTCTGGCTGGAGTGAATGTTCCTATGCCGCAGCATTGGGGGTACAAGTCGGGGGGATAAATTATTATCAGGGGCAAATCCAATCGAAGCCGTTATTAGGTGACGATCTGCAACCGATTACTTCAGCTATTATCCAGCAAGCTTTGAATTTAACTCGTAATAATTTCCTGCTGTGGTTGGGGGTGACGACGATTTATTCCTTATGCTCTACTTTCTTGAGCAGGTGAGGAATTTGACTGATTTTTTTGGCGACGGAAATTTTAGCCCGTTTGTAAGTTTTGATGCGCTGTTGGATCGTGTCAGCATGATAAATTGGTTTAGATAGAGTGTGACTCAAAACGATCGCAGCATCTGTCAGTGGGTGGGGAGTACTAGCATGAATCCCTGCCAGATAAGCTACTACGGGTTTCCCTTGTTCTGCCAGTAGATAAGCCGCCGTAACAGCTTCTGAATCCCAGCAAATATCGCCAACAAGCACGATCGCTTCGGTCAAGGGGTCAGACTGAAGCCATTCCAGCCAGAGACGGCAGGAGGAGCCGACTAGTGGATCGCTACCGATATGGATGACGATCGATTGACCGAGATTGGCTTGATTTAATTCACTAGCAATTTCGGCGGTTAAACTCTGATTGCGGCTGATAATGGCTACCTTCCCAGGACTAAATAGTTGCGGCTGGTAGATTCCGAGCAATAATCGATCGGGTATGATGATTCCCGCGCTCCCAGAGCCGAGAATCAAGGTATTGGTGATACTTGCCTGACGCAAGAGCCGAATCATATCCAGTGGGGGTATGCCTCTGGTGATGATGACTAATTGCGGAATACCTGCGGCAATTGCTTCGAGCGCGGCATCTAATACTTGATAAGCAGGCACGAAAATCAAACTAGTCTCAATCGGGCCTAGTATGGCTTGTGCCTCTTCTACTAAGTCGAACATGGGCAAATCGCCAAATTGCTGTCCTCCCCGCCCCGCATTGACAATTCCGATGATATTCGTACCATAGGTTTGCATTCGCCCAATTGCCACCAGTGCTAGAGGGTTGTCTACTCCTTGGATTAAGATCCGGCTATCTAGTTGGAGATCGATCGTCATTTAGGGAGATGGTGGATAGTGAATGGTGAATGGTGAATGGTGAATGGTGAATGGTGAATGGTGAATGAGTTTGTTACTTATTTACCATTTAAGTAGCTGGGTTCAAATATTTAAATATTTATTCAATAGAAATCGAACTATCTGGAATCTAGATGGTGGGAAGTACCCACGGCTTATTTACCGATCGTTATTAATCACCATCCACCAAATTACTGTTTAGAGATCGCTAACGTCTGAGCGATCGCCCGATCGAAATTAGTGACAAGTTTAATCGATAATGGTAGCAGTCCCGCTAGTCGATCGAGATCCCGCTCCAAAACTCGCCAGACGATCGTTAGATTTCGAGCGGGAGCCAAATATTGCATCACTTGTTGACAACTATCGATCTCGCTACCCACAAAATTGACTAGTAAGACATCGATTGTCGGCGACTGGAGCTGCTGCTGGTGCCCGGAGACTCCATTAACATTAACACCAATTCGATCGAGTGCGATCTGGATGTCCGCGCTCGAAGTGGGATCGACGACGATACATTGAGCCACTTGACCCCCACCTTGGGCGATGCCATCCAACATGGCTAGAGCCAAACCATTGCCACTACAGAGGATACTAATATTCCCGACAGCGGTAAATAGCGGCGATAGTGTCCCCAATCGATTGCGGGCGACGTCGATAACTTGCCACGGTTTGAGATTGGGATGTCTGCCCACAGCATAATGGTTGACACTAATTTTGCCATCTAGTGCCATCACCGCACCATTGCGATCGATTCCTAGAGGATTGATCTCTACCAAGTCTAAATCCTGCGATCGCATCAAGATGTACATTTTCTCGATAATCTCGCTGACAGCCAGCATCAGTTCACCCTGAAGTCCCATTTTTAGAGCCAGCCGACGGGCATAAAAAGAGGAAAACTCATCGTAGACAACTACCTGTTGAATTTGATTGAGGATCGCATTAATATTCATCCCCCCATCAGTCGAGCCGAGTAACACCGGACGACACGCTAACCTATCGATCACAATTGCTAGATAAAATTCCTGACTGGTATTATACTTAGCCTCGGCTAATAGTACCTTGGGATATTCACCCAAAATCGGCAAATTGAAGATCGTTCGCGCCGCTGCGATCGCATCGATGGTATTCTCGACAAATCTAATCCCCCCAGCTTTACCACGATTGCCTACACTAACCTGAGATTTTAATACTACCGGATAGGGAATCCGCAATGCCTTGAGATCCGTTGGTCGATCGATCCGTTGAGATGGTAAAACGGGAATTCCCACCTCTCGGAACAATTCTTTAGCTTGGTACTCTAGTAAATCCATGAAGGGGGGAAAGGGAGAAATTTAACTGTCAACTGCTTACACTGAGCGAAGTGGAAGTGAGCCGAAGTGTCAACTAGACTTAATCTTTAACTGGAGCTTCCACCTTAAATTCGCCAGAGGGACTAATAGTCACTTTACCACCAGTAGATCGGATACCAACGATCGCCCGTTTAATCACAAAATCATCTACAGCCGCACTCAGAACCATATTCCAAGCATCGAATTGAGCCTGTTTGCTATTGGGGTTGCGAGCCAGATATGCAGCAGTATTTTGGGAAAGTTGGGCAACATTTTGAGCCTCGGTGGTGGGAGATTGCCGCGCCCAGTTCGCCGCAGTGAGCATTGAGTTCCGAGCTTCAGGTATGTTTCCCAAAAATAGTAACTCATCTACAGCCTTGAGCCTCCAAATATAGTAACCGCGATCGGGAACTTTTGGCGATAGGGATTTCAAGCCGCGATTCATCAGACTCACCGATTTTTCTGGTTGTCCGGCATACAGAGAGCCAGTACTCGACAGGTAAAAATAAGCATAGAGGAAGCGGGGATCGCGATCGAGCATCGCTTCAAAATATGCCATTGACGCTCCATACCCAGATTTGGCACGGACTTCAGTATCCCCGAAGTACTGGATAAAATCCATAAAGTGCCAATCGGCTACCAGATTATCAAATCCAAACGTCGGTAATGTTTTGGCGATCGAAAGTTGAGCTTTTAGTTGAGCTTCTTGTTGCCTCAGCATAGCCTTATCCAGACTTTTGCGCTGCTTGAGTGATGCTAGTTGAGGAGTTTGGAGATAGACAACGACGGTAAATGCTCCCAAAATACATCCGACTTGTACAAACAGTGTCGGCGATACCTGAGCTAGTTTCGTCCTAAATTTTTGCCAAACTGAAATTGGTATAGATACTGACATAGATTAGCTAACTTTGATTCAAGATGATAGTTAATAGCCGAAAATTGGTAACTTAAAGAAATAGCTCGATCTACGATGACCCTTGGTTGCCTTCCGCAATCGAGACATCATCGCAGATCTAAATTGCCAGGATTACAAAAGAAATTATGGAAAACAGCAAAAAAAGTATCTGGACAAAAGTCTTTATCATTGGCTCTGGGATTGCCTTTTTGAGTTCGAGCCTATTGGGACTCACGAATATGATGAGTCAATCTCTCGACAAACCCCTCCCCAGTGAAAATGCCGCCCAATCTCAGAATGCCCAACTTCAAGCCGAAGAGAAAGGTTTTGCCACAGTTTTAAAACGCGAACCCAATAATCAAACCGCTCTACGAGGATTAGTCGAGATTCGGATGCAGCGCGGCGACATACCTGGTACCAAAGCCGCCCTCGAACAACTCGTCAAACTCAATCCCAGCAACAAGCAGTACCAAGAATTTCTGGCTGCTATAAATAAACAGATAGCTGAACCTAAAAAAGTGGGTACTCTAAAACCAACTGAGCCAAAGCAACCTACTCAACCGTCTAAGTAGTGTTGCTGGTGGCCAATGGAGCGACAGAATAATTTTTCTGATAGCAATTTATTCTACATTTAAGGGAATCATAAAGTAGATCGAATAACGGATTTACCATGAAATGTAAAATTTGCGGTGCTGCTACATCTTTTTTTGCTAGATCTTTGGTTTTGAATGAGCACCTAGTTAATTATTTTGAATGCCCAAACTGTCATTTTGTGCAGACAGAAACACCTTACTGGTTAACGCAGGCTTACTCTGAAGCTATTTCAAAAACTGATGTAGGGTTAGTTTATCGAAACAACTTATATGCACCTATAGTTGCAAATATTCTACATTATCTTTATCCAGATACAGCGCGATTTTTAGATTACGGTGGTGGCTACGGCTTGTTTGTACGAATGATGCGAGATCGAGGTTTTGACTTTAATTGGGAAGATAAATATTGTCAAAATCTATTTGCTCAGGGATTTGAATGCGATCCGATCGGTACTAATCTTTATACTTTGCTGACTTCCTTTGAAGTATTCGAGCATTTAGTAGAACCTCGTACAGAAATAGAACGAATGTTATCGCTGGCTCCAGATATCTTGTTTAGTACAGAATTAATGCCATCCCATCGACCAAAACCAGATGAATGGTGGTATTACGGCTTGGAGCATGGACAACACATTGCATTTTTTAATGTAACTACCTTACGTTATTTGGCAAAAGAATATGGATTGAATTTCTATACGAATGGAGCTTCGCTTCATTTTTTAACATCACGCGAATTATCTTCTGATACCTTTATGCAACTGTGTCACAGAGAACTTCCTGTCGGTATTCGAGGATCGTTAATTTCCTCTGATTATCAACGAGCGGTGAAACTTATAGCCTCTAATATTTCTGATTCTTCTCACTCCATATTGTCGGAAAAACAACAAAAACAAATAAATAAACTAATGCCAATGGTATCCGAACTTCAAGGGAAAGATCTTCAAGTCGCCTCAAGCACCTCCAATCGAGTTGAGCCGCAGATACCACTGACGGAATTTCAAATTGGCAAATATAATATATTAATCCAGACAGATCATGCTTTACCAGGATATCAGGTAAATTATCCGTTGTACGATCGGTTTCTGCCATTTTTAGTAGCAAATACTGCTAGCTCAGATTGGGCGATCGATGTTGGGGCTAATGTAGGTGATACTTTATTTGCCATCTTAGATCGAAAGTCTGATGCAAAGGTTTTGTGCATTGAAGGTGATGATGATTTCTTCGAGCTAATGAAAATTAATATCGAAAGAAATAAAGCATTAACTCAATCTGCTGAGATCGAAGCTTCCTGCTATTTAGTTGGTACTGGTAATCTCAAAGGCTCGCTTGCTGGTGTTGGGGGGACTAAGGGTTTAGTCTTGGATAATGATATTGCCAGTGAGACATTTGCAACCAAAGTTTTAGGTCTGGACGAAATTATCAAGAAGCACAATATCGGTATCGATCGAATTAAACTTTTGAAAGTCGATACTGACGGATTTGACTTTGATGTCATTACATCCGGTAAAAATCTGTTGTCACAACAAAAGCCTTTAATATATTTTGAGAATCAAATTTCTAATGATTCTCAACGTCAAGGGTATGAGAAAATGTATGAGTTGTTGCGTGAGTCTGGCTATACGACATTTTATGTCTTTGATAATTTTGGTGCATTAATGCTGAAAACCCACAGCATCGAAGCACTCGATTATCTTAATACATACATGCAGTTTCAAAATAAACAACAAGCAACGAGGACTTGTTACTATTATGATATTTTGTGTGCTGCTAATGATGATGATATAGCTATCTGCGATCGCAGCATCGCAGATTATCACACTTGGATAAACAATCGTCAATTATCAGAAATTTCTCAATCATCGATCGATAAAAATAATCTTTGTGAGCCGATCGTGGCGATCGATGGTGTCTTCTTTCAACTCTATCGTACTGGTATTGCTCGTGTCTGGAAATCGTTATTAGAAGAGTGGGCAAATACCGAGTTTGGCAATCATCTAGTCGTACTCGATCGAGTCGGAACTGCACCGAAAGTTGAAGGCATTAGTTACTACCAGATTCCAGCTTATGACTATAATAACACCGATGCCGATCGCGAGATGTTACAGCAGGTATGTGATGAACTAGGGGCAGAATTATTTATCTCCACCTATTACACCACGCCACTAGAGACTCCTTCCGTATTTATGGGATATGACATGATTCCTGAAGTTGTCGGTGCCGATCTCAACCAACCGATGTGGCAGGAAAAACAGCGAGGTATCGCTCATGCTTCCGCATTTTTAACTATTTCCGAGCATACGGCTAAAGATCTACTCAAATATTATCCAGAGATAGATCCCACAACTGTTACCCCTGCTCTTTGTGGCGTTCAACCAGTATTTAAACCTGCTCAACCATCCGACATCAAAAAATGGAGCACCTCGCTAGGGATTACCAAGCCTTACTTTTTATTAGTAGGTGCTGGTGGCGGTTATAAAAATACTATTCTGTTCTGGCAAGGATTTGCTCAATTAGCCAATAATAGCGATTTTGATATTGTTTGTACTGGAGCTGCTGGCATCGGTACTGAGGAGTATTCTACATATGCTCCAGGTAGTCAAGTTCATTGTCTCCAGTTAGACGATCGCAGTCTCAATCTAGCATATGCAGGTGCAATTGCCCTGATCTATCCCTCTAAATATGAAGGCTTTGGATTACCTATCATCGAAGCTTTAGCTTCCGGTTGTCCGGTGATTACCTGTCACAATGCTTCGATTCCTGAAGTCGCAGGAACCTGTGCAATCTATATTGACGATACTAGCATTGAGGAAATGACTCAAGCTTTAACCAACGTTCAACAACCCGAAATCTGCGATCCTTTAATTGCTCAAGGATTAATCCAGTCTCAAAAGTTCTCATGGGGAAAGATGGCTGGAATTATTCAGTCAGTTTTACTCGATCGAACCCTAGCACATCTACAACTCAATTCAAAAAATCTCATAATTTTTCCAGATTGGTCGGCAGATGAAGAAGAACTAGGAGAGGAATTGAGTCAGATTTTCGATCGATTAGCACAATTCGATTCAGAGCCATTGACTTTATTAATTGATACTAGTAATAGTGTCGATCTCGAAGCTGCGAATATGCTCGTATCTACAGTAGCAATGAATATAATGATGAGTGCCGATATTGATATTACCGAACAGTTCGAGATCGCTTTCACGGGTGAATTAGCACCGATTCAATGGCAAGCACTATTACCTAAATTGCAGGGCAGGATTAAATTAGATCTAGAAGACGTTCGATCGATCGAGTCATCTGGTGCTAATCTAATTAGTGAAATTCAGTTAACTGAATCTCCAGCTTTAACTTCAGTGTAGAACGCCCTATTTTAGATCTACACTATCGATCGATTGCCCCGTAATACACCGCCAATGACAATCGAATAAATCTGGCTGCTGCACCCCAATACTCGCTAGTGCGGGGATCGCTGGGAACGGGAATAATCGATCGAATATTATCCCCGTCTCAGCCTTGCTAAATTGCACTAGATAAGTTGCTGGTGGTGCGGTAAGTTGGGTAAGTAATTGGTGCCCAAACTGATGAAGTGATTGTCGATCGATGTCGTCGAGGTGAATTGGTTGCTGATAATTACCCTCACGCTCACCGATAACTTCCCCATAAATTGGGTCTTGAGCCGTCCAAATCAGCGGCAACCACAAATTACCACCATCGCCTACTTTTACCCCTGTTGTCGTGGCGGCTAGGTCGCGCAGCCGATCGATCTCCTGGCAAGTTTGACAGATCGATCGTCCCCAGAACTCAAACGTCGGGGGTACAGCCAGTGTCATCGGACAATAAATCGCCTTGGGATTGGCAACTGCTGGTAATTCAGCCACAGTCACGAATTGAACTGACTCCACGATATCCCCGATCGATCGTAATATTGCTACGCCTAACCTTTGACTATCTGATGTATCGTCTAGAATCACCACGATTTTAGACATGACTGAGGACAGTCAATGGCTGGGGAGACTGCTGCTGAACGATCTTTGGTAGATCTAATTTGAGTTCCGGTGCTTGCTGTTGAAGCTCGATCCCCCTAGTGGCTAACCTGTCCGTCACAGCCACCAAGTCAGCTTGAAGCTGGCGGTTTTCGCTCTGCAATGACATAATTTTGTTCTTAATCGGTGCCAACCGCTCGGCAAATTTGCGGGTATAAACCCTGGGTAGTTCCCGAATTACCTGCTCCAACATTTGCCCGCGCTCTGTGAGTTCGCGGATGGTTTGACGCAGTTGCTGGATCTCCACATCTCGACGTTGGAGTTGTTCCTGATGCAAATGAACTTGCTGTTCGACTCCCTGAAGTTGTTCGCGCAGCAATCTCACTTCCGCGCGATAATCTCCCGCAACCTCTGGTCTAGGTGCGTATGCAGTGTTAGATTTAACTAGCCGAAATAGTTCTTGGGATAGTTGTTGGACGAGTTTGTCGCGGGTATTGAGTTCTTCACGAAACCGAGCGACTTCGGCTTTGAGAGTTGATATGTTCGGGGTTTGAGTTTGGTTCACGGGGATCGCCAGATTAGGTTAAGTTGACAGGCACTCGATGGCATTCGATCGATCTTAACGCCTTTAGCTTGGCGATTTTATGCTCGATCGACCAGCCGATGTTGTCAGCCAACATTTTGGTCGTGGAAATACCATGACTGTATCAGTTTGTTCGGGTTGTCGCAACAGAATAGGGAATAGGGGATAGTAGGAGGCGTAGGTTGGGTAGATCGTGGCGAAATTCAATCAGTTCATGAAGTCGGCGATCTCAAGTTTGAATTACAGGGCTGTCAGCGTTCTGGCAAAAAAGTGACTTGTTCGGCATGGGTTACTAATACAAGTAAAGACATTAACGGATATGTTTACTTCAATGGGACTAGACTAGTCGATACATCGGGAGAGCAAGAGTCTTAGTCCCCCTTTTTAAGGGGGATTTAGGGGGATTCACACCAACTGCGGGTATTAAAAATAACTTTTCAAACACGCTCTTATGGATAAGGAAAATTGACTTGCTTCGTTCTACCACCGCCCTGAACTAGAAGTTCGGGCTAACAGCTCAAGTTCTCTGAAGAGAACTGCTAAATTATTTAGTTCGTTTCAACGAACTTTTGCTATTAGCCCCAAATTCATTTGAGGGCGGTGCAAAAACGAAGCGAGGAGTCATCAATGCAAAATCTTTATCCCTTTGGCGTAGCCTCTGTCTTGACCCAAACACATGCGGAGGGAACCTCCGCGTGATTTGGGTCGCTCCGACAGGAGAAACTCATGCTAACTAGGCAACGATTCCAAATCCCCGCTTATGATAGTGTTAAGGAAGCAGATAAATCAGCCAGAGAGCAGGAAATCTAGGATGAGCGCAGGTAGTAGCAGTACACATCAAATCAAGTTTGGGACTGACGGATGGCGGGGAATAATCGCCGATGATTTTACCTTTGCGAATGTATGTAAGGTAACACGCGCGATCGCCGCATACCTCAGCACGGCTTATAGCCAGGATCGTCCGGTATTAGTCGCTTACGATCCGAGATTTTTGGCAGATAAATTTGCCCGTACTGCTGCCGAAGTGTTGGCAGATTTGGGATGGACGGTGAAAATAGTCGATCGAGATTGTCCGACTCCCGTAATTGCTTTCAATGCTCGGCTGCTAAACTCTGCGGGTGCGCTGATGTTTACCGCCAGCCACAATCCCGCCGCTTATTGTGGGATTAAGTATATCCCCGATTATGCTGGCCCCGCAACTCCCGCGATTACCGATACGATCGTCGCAAATATTCAGAGTGCCAGCGATGCAGCACCTGAAAATAAGTATCCCGAGCGGATTAGCACCTTCGATCCGCAGCCTGAATATTTCAAATTTATTTACACCTTACTAGATGTCGAGCGGATTCGTTCTGCCAAGCTCAAAGTCAAGTATGATGCCATGTATTCCACCTCGCGGGGATATTTGGATAAAGTCTTGCTCCATTGCGGTTGTGAGATCGAGAGCTTCCACATGCAGCGCGATGTGCTGTTTGGGGGCGGGATGCCAGAACCCAAAGCGGAACTATTAGGAGAACTGATTGCCGCCGTGCAAAAGGATAAAGCCGATCTCGGTGTCGCTACCGATGGCGATGCCGACAGATTTGGGATTGTCGATGAATTGGGTAACGTGTTGCCCCCAAATACCGTCCTCCTAGTACTTGCCAAGCATTTACTCAAAAATAAAGGTAAAACAGGCGCGATCGTCCGTACAGTGGCAACTACCCACCTCCTAGACAATTTTGCCGCCAAGCATAACATCCCCCTCGTCGAAACCGCTGTCGGGTTCAAATATATCGGCGAACAGATGCGGGAAATCCCCGTTCTCATCGGTGGGGAAGAATCCGGCGGATTGAGCATCCTCGGACATATACCCGAAAAAGACGGCATCCTCGCAGATATGCTGATTGCTGAAGCGATCGCGTATGAAGGCAAACCCTTGAGCCAAATGGTAGCAGAAGTCATCGCTGAAGCCGATGGCCCTCTGTACAACCGTCGTCTGGACTTACATTTAGATAACGCTCATAAAGAAGCGGTGATGAAGACTTATAACGAAAAACCACCGACGAATATCGCCGGAATTGAAGTCAAAGAAGTCGGTCGTAAAGATGGGGTGAAATTCTATCTCGCTGATGGTAGCTGGGTATTGCTCCGCGCCTCCGGTACCGAGCCACTGATCCGCGTTTATATGGAGACTCATTCCGCCGAACAGTTGCAGAAAATCGCCTCAACAATGGAAACTGCGATTGAAGCCCTCAAATAGATCGTAGGGTATGTTAGCGATAGCGTAACGCACCTTCCATACATTGTTTTGGTGCGTTACGCTGTCGCTAACACACCCTACATAATGCTACTTTCTATGATTAACTTAGTTATTTCCACGATCGCAGCCACCTGGATTACCCTCATCGCCCTCATATCCGTCCAAAATGCTAGCTTAGTAAGTTTGAGATTTGTCTTCTGGAAATCGATCGATCTCCCTTGGGGACTAGTCTTAGCTGGTGCAGTCGCCCTCGGCTTCATTATCGGCGGCTGCTCACCACTACCACTCCTTGGTAACAACTCCACCGCCAGCAAACGCAGGTAGCCAATTTTACCTAAAGCCTAAAGCCTAAAACCTAAAGCCTAAAACCTAACACCAAATTATTACAATTTGTTGCCTGGTTTTCAGAATCGAGAACAGACAATAGGAAAAGCCTGTTATTGTGAGGAAGATCGATCGCGAGCCTTGCTTCATGTATAAGCCATTTTTGAACCACTTAGAAAGTGAACTGACAGCCAAGTTTGACCTCCAACAACGAGCTATTCCGGCTGGTTTGGAGTTAAATGTGAGCGATCGAGGTAAAAGTCCCGCAACGATCCAAAGCTGGTGTTATCAATGTCCCCAGTTACGAAAAATCCGTTATACATACATTGATGCGGGCGTGAGTTCCCAAATTTTTAATTGTGTAATTTATCCCAACCATCACTACGATCTGCCGCTATTAGGACTAGATTTTCTCTCGTTTGGTAAAGTCAAAAACTTAGTAGTGCTGGACTTTCAGCCACTATTTCAAGATGAGGCTTACCAAAAAAAATACATCGAGCCGCTGAAGTTTCTGCACGATCGCTACCCAGATTTGTCTCAAGATTTGGAGATGAAATTTTACGACTCCAATCAATATTTCTCTAAATATTTACTGTTTGCCAAAACCGATGTCGAGACTGTTTCTACTCGACTGCTGTCAGCATTTAAAGATTATCTAGACTTATACTGGCAAATGCTCGATCGCGCTGAACCGTTGACCGATCCATCAGATATTCAACGCATCGTCAAAGCTCAACAAGATTACGATCGCTACAGTGCCGAACGTGACCCCGCTTCGGGACTATTTAGCAGCTACTTCGGGCATGAATGGTCGGAACGATTCTTACATGAATTTTTATTTGAAGACTCAGTACCTTTGGTAGTGGGTAGAGGGTAGTAAGTAACTGGACGAAATCAATTACACATTTAAAGAATGGGTGAAAATTGTTGTATTCCCCTTCTACCCTCTACCTTCTACCCTCTACCCTCTAAAATGACACTCTATCAACCCTTCCTCGACTACGGCATCGATTATCTCAGATCGCGAATTGACATCAGTGATTACCCGATTCCGGCTGGATTCGATCGCAATAGTGCGATAACGGGAAAGGGTGAAAAACAGGTAGAAGTCCTCACTACCAGTCACGCATTCCAATCGCCCAAACTGCGGCAAATTCGGGCGGCACACGTCCAAGGTGGGCAATCGCTGCAAGTTCTTAATTTTGTGATTTTTCCCGACCTCAATTACGATTTACCGTTCTTTGGGGCTGACTTGGTGACATTGCCAGGGGGTCATCTAATCGCGATCGATATGCAGCCGTTATTTTGGAATGAGCCAGCTTATCAGGAGCGTTACACCACGCCGATTTTACCGATATTTCATCAGTATCAGGCACAACTCCCGTGGGGTGGTGACTTTCCTGAAGAAGCACGGGCGTTTTTCTCGCCTGCTTTTTTGTGGACGCGTCCGCAGGAAACTGAGGCCGTCGAGACGCATGTATTTGGTGCTTTTAAAGATTATCTCAAAGCATATCTAGATTTTGTCGATCGCGCCGAACCGATTACCGATCCGCAACGGTTGGCAGAAATCGAGCAAGCGCAACTTCGCTATGTCCGGTATCGCTCGGAAAAAGACCCCGCGCGTGGGATGTTGAAGCGATTTTATGGTGAAGATTGGACTGAAGAGTACATTCATGGCTTCTTGTTCGATTTGGAGCGCAGATTGCCCACCAAGTAGGTGAGATCCAAGCAAGATGTGCTTAGATGCAGTGCGAATTATGAGAGCCATTCCCACTCCAGCGCAAGTTGAGATGGTCGTCAAGGTGCGATCGGCTCGATCCGTCTACCTATGAGATCTCTGACAATTGCGGTGCAAAAGTGGTGTAACTATGGTACCGATCGTCTGACTTAGAAGCTTTACAGAGACAGAATATTAACGTTTGTGACAAAGATGAAGATAAATAGACAACAGTTCACATAACATTGTATAAATTTAAATGAATAGGTAGCGTTGGTTACTAAGCAGTAACTCAGCGTCATCAGTACAAACTGGTTATATTATGAGAGTTTTACCAAATATATTAAGCTATGTTACGCAGTTAGCGGATACAGCCGAAAAATTGGACACCAAAACTATTAACTGCATACAGGATTAAATATATGTTAGACGGATTCTCGAAGGTTGTCGCCCAAGCAGATGCACAAGGTCAATACCTCAGCACTGGACAACTAGACGCATTAGCAGCAATGGTTGCAGATGGCAACAAACGGATGGATACAGTCAACCGGATCACTTCCAACTCCTCCACCATCGTCGCCAATGCCGCCAGAAGCCTCTTTGCCGACCAACCCAACCTGATTGCTCCAGGTGGCAACGCATACACCAGCCGCCGGATGGCAGCTTGTTTACGCGACATGGAAATCATCTTGCGTTACGTCACTTACGCGATCTTCGCAGGTGACGCATCCGTACTCGACGACCGTTGTTTGAATGGATTACGCGAAACCTACCTCGCACTGGGAACTCCAGGCTCATCTGTAGCTGCGGGCGTCCAAAAAATGAAAGCCGCAGCAGTTGAAATCGCCAGCAATACCAACGGCATCACCAACGGCGATTGTAGCGCGTTGATGTCCGAAGTAGCTGGTTACTTCGATCGCGCCGCAGCAGCAGTCGCGTAATTGGTGAATGGTGAATGGTGGATGGTGGGTGAAGAGGGATGTGAGTAAATCTAGGCTCGTTAAATCTTCCTAACATCAGTCCACTATCCACCATCCACTATCCACTATCCACTGAATTTTAACCATTTAATAGATAACTAAAGAGCCATGAAAACTCCCTTAACCGAAGCAGTATCTACTGCTGATTCCCAAGGTCGCTTTTTAAGCAGTACCGAATTTCAAGTCGCTTTTGGTCGTTTTCGTCAAGCTGGTGCAAGTTTAGCCGCAGCCAAAGGTTTGACAGCAAATGCTGAGTCGTTAGCTAATGGTGCCGCTAATGCTGTGTACCAAAAATTCCCCTACACCACCACCATGCAAGGGCCAAACTTTGCCGCTACCCCGATTGGGAAAGCTAAGTGTGTCCGCGATATCGGTTACTACATCCGCATGGTAACTTATTGTCTAGTTGTCGGTGGTACTGGCCCGATGGATGACTACCTCTTGGGTGGTTTGGCCGAAATCAACAAGACTTTTGACTTGTCTCCTAGCTGGTATATCGAAGCTCTCAAGTACGTCAAGTCCAACCACGGTTTGACTGGTGATGCTGCGGTAGAAGCCAATTCTTACCTCGATTATGCGATTAACGC
>NZ_JBGSQZ010000059.1:0-5557 GCF_041737865.1 Chamaesiphon sp. | reverse complement strand
CCCCAAGGAATTTGTGCAACAGCTTGTTGCACAAATTCTGACTCTGGATAAGCCTCTGCAAACGCCCGCATACATTTGAGATTGCGACCAGATAATCCTTTTAGTTCGGGAAACTCTGTTTGTAAGTCCTGAGACCAACGCTCGATAACTCTAGCCCCCCAACCCTGCTGGGACTGTCTCAAAAGAATCTCCCGTCCGATCTGCCAGTAAAGCAGAATCAACTCTCGATTGACAGCCAAAGCCGCTCGAATTTGACTGGCACGAATCCGCTGTTTGAGACTAACTAGAAGTTCTTGATATTCAGTACTGAGTCGATCCATGCAGGTTTGAGGCTATTGCTGTTCGTGTAGCATTGAATTTGGAAATTAAATCGATTAGGTTTTAATTACTCTTCGGGAAACTTAATCCCGATTCCCCGATGGGGACGCTGCGCGAACGATTGAATTCTTAAATCGCAAATCTCTTTGAATATATATAACTTCTCGCGATCGGTAGCAGCTTGAAAAATCTGGGCAATAGCCATAACAGCTTCACTTTTAGGTTCTGCGGGAGCATGAGATCTCCATAGCTTATAACTTCTGCCGTAGCATCTAAATCCAATTCTTGAAATTCAACCTTGGTTCGAGAATCAGAAATAATAGCATTTAATTTATCCTCTATTTTCATATAACCTCCACATATTCAAACTACTGCTGCACCTACTCTTGCCTATCAGAATCTCGATTGAGCCGATCCTGTGATGTTTGTGTCTCGCCTAACCCTTTTAATGACTTCAATGCCGATATTGACTGTTTGCGATCGATTGCAGAGCGAATAAACGGCTTGAGGTAGAGATCTAAATGTCCTTTGCCTGGATCGTTGAGTTCTGTCGTTAGTGCCCTCAGATAATCTACCTTGTCTGTCTGTTTCCACTCAATACTGATTCCTGCTCGATAAGCTAATTCTGCGTGAAGCACCATAATAGTCCGTCCATTGCCGTCTAAGAATGGATGTGCATGAGCCAGCAGTCCCATTACTTCTCCAGGTTGTTCGTGCATAAACGATAAATCTTGACCCCGATAAGCAGCATATTCGCCAGCACGTCTGATATCTCGTGGATGGGCAAACATTCGATCGTAGCCACCCTTAGTAATGTTGAGAGCGGGAGCCGTTGCCAATCTGTCTTCACCAGCCCAAGGGTAAATATCCCCGAACAAGGTTTTATGGATGCTCAGAATATGCTTGTATTCGATAAATTGAGTCGTCGCCAAAGCATCGATCGCACTTTTTAGATTTTTCTTGAATGACTTTTGTTCGAGTGCCTTAACTGCTGCAACATCTTTACTACCATATAAATTTCGCAGGTAGCCTCGTTCTTCAAAATCTCTAAACGGGTCGAAGGTCATTATTTCCGCTCGCGCAAGTACTGAAGATGCAGCAATCCGTTGTCCTTGCCCGTAAGAATTCCTGCCCGATCGAGTTCGAGCAACAGCAGCTCGGTATCATCTAATTCGACCTCATTATCGGAAAGTCTAGAGTATGTGTCTGCTAACTCATCAAGTTGGGTTTGTTGATAGGTAATGCCATGTTGCTCTGCCAGCAGATCGATCTGCTGTTGGGCAGTTAAGTCAGCGATTGCTGTCTCAGACGGCAAGCCGTTCGCGCGAACTGTGGTCATCTTAAATACCGATAGTGAGGTGGTTTTGACTACTCGATATTATATCACGAGCGCGATTTAATCCTAGATTTCGTCTGAGATCTGTCCAATTCCAGATAAGAGTAATTATCTGGAATCGAACATTCGTGGTAAAATTAAAGCCGTGGTGAGACAGCAGGTTTGAACGCTGTCTCACCCAAATTTCTCGGAACTCACTGTTATAGTTTCTCAAATGGCTCTAAAAACCGTCCCAGATCCCGTCTTACTTACCGTTTTACCTGCGGCTAAACCCCCTCCGAGTCCGTTGGCGCAGCCTCTCCAAGGGAGAATTATCGAGTTGCGAGAGACGAGGATTGAGGAATTCTTACAGGCGCGATCGCTATCTCCTAACAGCCAACTCGCCTACCGTCGGGATCTCAACCACTTTCTTCGCTGGATTACTATGGGCTGGGCGGCGGTTACACCGCGCCAAGTCGCTCAATTTAAAGCCCATCTTCTTCGCATCGACTCGGAGACCGATCGGCGGGTGTTGGTGGATAGCTCCGTTTGTCGAATCTTGGGCACATTGAAAAATTTTTATGGTTGGTTGCTCAAAAGCCAGTATGTTAGTGCCGATCCAACGATTGGGATTGAGTTACCCAAATTAGTCGAACCTGAAGCCCAAAATTTAGATGACATTACTGTCGAACAGATTCTCCAAGCAGCTACGAACAGTTCGATCCCCGAACGCAATATTACGATCGTCTCGGTATTATTGCATGGACTCAGAGCTAGCGAAGTTGTCAATCTCAATCTCGAAGATTATGATGGGCAACGCTTGAATATCCGTCAAGCTAAGGCTGATAGTAAGGGCAAAGTACCGCTGACTGTGCAAACGCGATCTTTACTCGATCGGTATTTGGAGTGGCGCGAACGCCAGGGACACTCGATCGAGCCGAACAGTCCGATCTTTATCTCTGAATCCAATCGCAATCGGGGTCAACGTTTGAGTTATGACGGCATTTATAAGGTTGTCAAGGAGTTTGAGGCGGTAACTAATGTATCGATTCATCCGCACCAGTTTAGACATACATTCGCGACGAATATGATGGTGCAGGGGATGAACCCCTATCATGTGATGACGATGACGCGCCATCGCTCTACGGCTAGTTTTCGTCGCTATACAAAGGCGGCGGATCAGGCGGCGGCTGAAGCTGCTTTTTATCATATGATCGAATCACACAACACTAAATCTATCTGAACATTTACAGGGATAAAGTTAGATCGATATAGATCGAGATCCAGAACTATTTCAATCTCCTCCAGCCAAATAGTCTCAGAGCCAGAGGTTCAGATAATTAAAAAGCTAACTTGTGTCGAAACTATACTTTCTGAAATTGATTTTAAGTGTGGATTTCATAAATTGAGGATCGATTTAATCTCGGATCTCAATCTATTTCGATCTCTACACTCAATTACGGTGATTGGGTGATGCGAACCACTCTCGATCGCTAAATCATACCCTAATCCAACTACGCCGACGAAATTGGTCTACTAGTTGCTGTTACCATACCTTATAAATGCCGGAAGTAGTGTATAATGAAACTCTTTCATAAATTGTCCAACTTCATAAGAGTAATTTCAGGTTAATGTCAAACATGTTAACACCAAATCAACAATATATTTACAACTGGCCAGGTTGGGAGTTAACTCTAAATGAACATGGTAATGAATTTGATGCGCTAGCGAGAGATAGAATGGTAAGTGGAGGGCTAGAGTTAACCAAATATATTTATAAATACTTACTTGATACAGACAATTCAATTCTTGAAGTTGGTCCTTTTTTTAATCCTATTACTAAGGAAGTTGGGTCAATCAATGGTAAATTTGTCACGTACTGGGAAAATGATATACACGCTATTCAGTGGTTAAAGAGTCAGAAATTTTTATTTGATTTTACTGTAGAAGAATGTGACTTAAATAACATCGACCGAGATAAAAATAGTAAAGTTGTAAATCTTTTTAATGTTGTTATTGTATCGCAGGTGTTTAATTATATTAATTATTCTCATTTTTTAAAACTTATAAGAGATAGAATCCATCGGAATGGTTTAATTTTTATTAATAATGTGGTTGACTATGGGTTGCCAAAATTCTTCTCTGATGAACGTCCTAAATCAATTGAAGAAACAGTTAGTTTAATTAAGATGTTAGGATTTGAAGTTATTGAATATGAAGTCATACCTTCTGAAAACATAGAGTTCCAAAAACATGACAGACTTCTTTTGGCTGGAAAAGTAAAATAATGAAAGCTGTTAAATAACTAAATGGGATGGGTGTAGATTGACTACCTGACCTGACTTTTCACGTTAAGTCTGAAGTCCAAGGAAGGTGTCACTCCTTCAATGGCGATGGGTTACTCTCTTCACCCATTTTCTATCCATGAATTCTTGACTCAGCGCGGCTTTTCATCCCTCCTTCCTTAACAGACCAGTGCCCTCTAATCCTTTCGGATTAACCAGAAACGAACCGCACTTCGTATCCTGTAGCAATCCTTGTTTGTCGATTGTGGCTGACTGGGGAACCCGATCCCGATTTGCAAGTCTTAGATAATGATCGGTTTTGCCGCGACATGGATAATATTGAGGATGCTTATCAGCAAGTTCTACACAGAGTTTTAGGAGTTCGAGGGTAGCAACCAGACAAAAATAGCAACATCGATCGCGATTTACTTATCACCAGCCATTAGTCATTAATTAATATATTTAAGAATGCGTTTTAAATTACTTTCAGTTATCACGATCGCCGTCATCAGTCAGTTGACATATACGCTCGCGGCTGTTGCCGAGTCAGCGCAAATCAAGAAGTTGAGCGCTCGAAATAGCTTGGCCGAGTTACTCTCGATCGACAAAAATAATCCCAAGGCAACCCAGACCGCAATTGCCAATTCTGGCGAGATTGCTACAGCAAAAGATCTAATTGCTCTATCCCAGCAAAAAAAGCGCAAATCGACTATCCGCCGCAAACCCGCTGCCAAACCAGTCACCCAGACAACAACCCCAAGTCCTACTCCGACAACCGGACAGACACCAACTACTGGGCAGCCACAGAGTCAGCAACCAGCCACCCCAGCGACTCCCAACCAAAAACAGGTCATAGTTTCGGATATCATCATCAAAAATCCCAAAGGTGCGCTAGAGCCAGAACTAGAATCAAAAGTTCGGCAAGTGCTCACAGTCAAACCCGGACAACCGACCACCCGCGAGCAACTAGAGCAAAATCTCAACGCGATTAAAGCTTTAGGTGCCTTTTCGGCAGTCGAAATCGTCCCCGAAGACACGAGCAAAGGCGTGAGACTGAGCTTCCTAGTGACACCATACGGCACGCTCAGCCAAGTCCAAATCCGCACCCTCCCAGCCAATAGCAGTAGCGTATTGAAACAGGAGGACATCGATAAGTTATTCCAGCCCCAGTACGGCAAAAAGTTAAATGCCGTCGAACTGCAAGCCGCCATCAAACAATTAAATCAACTCTACCAAGAACAGGGCTATAACCTAGCGCAAGTAGTCGATGTCGAAGAACTCGGTGCTGATGGCAAGCTGACTCTAGTGATTGCCGAAGGCTTAATTGAAGATGTCCAAGTCCGGTTTATCAACAAAGAAGGTTCGCTAGTAGACGACCAGAAAAAACCGATCGGCGGCACGACGCGCCCCTTTATCATCACTCGCGAAGCGGAGTCAAGAGCGGGTAAAATTTTCAACCGGAATACGATTCAAAAAGATCTGCGGCGGATTTTTGGCTTGGGGTTATTTGATGATGTCCGCGTCTCCTTTGCCCCCGGTAGCGATCCGGCAAAAGTAATTTTGCAACTGAATGTCATCGAGCGGAAAACAGGTAATATCCTAGCTGGAGGCGGAATCAGTTCGACCAACGGTCTATTTG